>NZ_JAEIJE010000020.1:0-69507 GCF_016772095.1 Comamonas sp. NyZ500
TGAAACTAGTGCGTCTACCAATTCCGCCACCTGGGCATTTCAGAGTGAGCGAATTATATAGCGGCTTGAGTACTGCTTATGCCGGTTTGCGCGGTTTTTTCAGAAAACTTTGCGCGGTGGCTGAGATGGCTGCCAAAACGAAAAAGCCGCTGCATTTGCATGCAACGGCTTGTCGTATTTGGTGCCCAGGAGAGGACTCGAACCTCCACGGAGTTACCCGCTAGTACCTGAAACTAGTGCGTCTACCAATTCCGCCACCTGGGCATTTCAGAGTGAGCGAATTATATAGCGGCTTGAGTACTGCTCATGTTGGTTTGCGTGGATTTTTCAGAAAACTTTGCGCGGCGGCTGAGGGGTTGCCAAAACGAAAAAGCCGCTGCATTTACATGCAACGGCTTGTCGTGTTTGGTGCCCAGGAGAGGACTCGAACCTCCACGGAGTTACCCGCTAGTACCTGAAACTAGTGCGTCTACCAATTCCGCCACCTGGGCTTTCAGGGAATCTTCGTATTGTAATGCATTTTTTCTACATTCAATCCGAATCTTCAAATTTTCTAAGATGCCGTCTGGCTTGTGAACATTCCCTTGAGGAATGTTTCCCAAGTTTGTTTCAACCCTTGCGGGTTGTCGTTAAACTTGGTGCCCAGGAGAGGACTCGAACCTCCACGGAGTTACCCGCTAGTACCTGAAACTAGTGCGTCTACCAATTCCGCCACCTGGGCATCTCAGGAAAGACATAGATTGTATATCAAGAAAATGAACCCTCGCGCAAAAGTTGCCGATATGAACGAAGAAATTTTGGGCACTGTGCAGGGCCACCGCGACGGACACGGCTTTGTCGTCCGTGACGATGGTGAGCGTGACATCTACCTTCCCCCCAATGAAATGCGAGCGGTGCTGCACAAGGACAAGGTCCAGGTGCGTATCGCCCGTCATGACCATCGCGGTCGCCCCGAAGGCCGTGTGGTGGAAATCGTGGAGCGTCCAGACCAGCCCATCATTGGTCGCTTTCTGCAAGAAAGCGGTGTGTGGCTTGTGGCCCCTGAAGACAAGCGCTACGGCCAGGATGTTCTGATTCCTTCCAACGCCACAGGTGCGGCCAAGCCGGGGCAGGTGGTGGTGGTCGAATTGACCGAGGCGCCGGCGCTGTTCGGCCAGCCTGTGGGCCGCATCACCGAAGTGCTGGGTGAGGTGGATGACCCAGGCATGGAAATCGAGATTGCGGTGCGCAAGTATGGCGTGCCGCATATCTTCTCCGACGCCTGTCTCGAGCAAGCCAAGGCGCTGCCCGAAAAAGTCCGACCCGCAGACTACAAGCACCGCATTGATCTGACCGATATTCCTCTGGTCACCATTGACGGCGAAGATGCCCGCGACTTTGACGATGCCGTGTATTGCGAGCCCGCCAAGGTGGGGCGCAGCAAGGGTTGGCGCCTGCTTGTTGCGATTGCCGACGTGAGTCACTATGTGACCACAGGCAGTGCCATTGATGTGGATGCTTACGACCGCGCCACCAGCGTGTACTTCCCGCGCCGAGTGATTCCCATGCTGCCGGAAAAGCTCAGCAACGGGCTGTGCTCCTTAAACCCCGACGTCGATCGGCTGTGTATGGTCTGCGACATGCTGATCACGGCGCAAGGTGAGATTCACGCCTATCAGTTCTACCCGGCAGTAATGCATAGCCATGCGCGCTTCACCTATACCGAGGTGGCTGCAATCCTGGCCAATACGCGTGGCCCAGAAGCAGCCAAGCGCAAGGAGCGCGTGCAGGATTTGCTGAATCTGTATGGCGTCTTCCAGTCCCTGCTCAAGGCTCGTGAGGCGCGCGGTGCCGTGGACTTTGAGACGACCGAGACGCAAATCGTCTGCGACGACAACGGACGCATCGAAAAAATCGTGCCGCGCACTCGCAATGATGCGCACAAGTTGATTGAAGAAGCCATGCTGGCGGCGAATGTCTGCAGCGCAGATTTCATCGACCAAAGCGGGCAGCTTGGCCTGTTCCGCGTGCACGACAAGCCCTCGCTGGAAAAGCAGGAAATTCTGCGCAATTACCTCAAGGCCATGGGTGTGAGCATGAGCATCAGCGAAAACCCTTCGACCAAGGAGTTTCAGCAGATTGCCAATGCCACCAAGGACCGTCCAGACTCGCAGCAGATTCACACCATGCTGCTGCGCTCCATGATGCAGGCTTTCTATACGCCGGAAGGCTCGGGGCACTTCGGTCTGGCCTTTGAGGCCTATACCCACTTCACCAGCCCGATTCGTCGTTATCCAGACTTGCTGGTGCACCGCGTGATCAAGGCTGAGCTGAACGGCACACACTACAAGCTGCCCAGCCTGCCCACGCCGGGTGAAGCCGAAGCCAAGATGGCCAAGCGCCTCTCTTCGCGTGTGGTCGAGCCGGGGCAAAAGCCGCGCAAGCGCTCGGCGGCCAAGGAATTCCAGGCCTGGGAGGCTGCCGGCCTGCACTGCAGTGCCAACGAGCGCCGTGCCGACGAGGCCAGCCGCGATGTGGAGGCCTGGCTCAAATGCAAATACATGCGCGAGCATCTGGGCGAGGAGTTCGCGGGCACGGTTTCCTCGGTCACGACCTTCGGAGTTTTTGTGACGCTGGATGCCATGTATGTGGAAGGGCTGGTGCATATCACCGAGCTGGGCGGCGACTACTTCCGCTTCGACGAAGCCCGGCAGGAGCTGCGTGGCGAGCGCTCGGGCGTTCGCTATGGCATCGGCGCACGAGTGCGGGTGCAGGTCAGTCGCGTGGATCTGGACGGACGTCGCATCGACTTCCGCCTGGTTCGCGATGGCGAGGATGGCTTGGTACAAACACCACGCGGCGGTCGTGGCCAAGCCAAGGATGAGGGGCGTGGCCGTCGCGAGTCGCGTGACGAGCGCAGTGCGGGCGGCTATGCCGACAAGTGGAGTCGTCGCGATGCCAAGGCCAATCGTGCGCAGCGCAATGCTGCTGCGGGCCCTGCTTCTGCACCTGAGCCCGATCGCGCCAAGCAGGGGCGAAAGGCAGCCAAGAAAGCCATGCTGAAAAGCGTGAATCTGGCCGCACTGGAGGCGGAGTACGCACAAGAGCAAGCCGCGCCCAAGCCTGAGCCTGTGATGGAGTCCGTCATCGAGGTGCAGCAAGCCAAGCCTCGCAAGGCGGCAGGCAGGAAAAAGGTTGCAGCCCTGCTTGCGCCTGATGCTCCGGCCATCTCTGTTGTCAAGGCTGCGGTCAAGCCTGAATCAAGGTCGGTCGCAAAGCCCGCAACCAAGGTCTCAACGAAGTCTGTGGCGAAGTCGGCTCCCAAAGCCGTAAAGGCTGCTGCCAAGCCTGCGGCGGGTACCAAGGCTGCGCCGGCAAGCAAAACCAGCAAGCGCAAGACCGAGCGCTGATTGCTCTCCTATCAAGAGCTGAAAGGCCTTGCCCGATAACGGCAAGGCCTTTGTTTTTTTGCAGTTTATTGATTGCCCAGACGCAGAGCCAGTGCACTGGCGCTGAATGGGAGATCTGCTGGCCAGCAATCTGCAATGTGGCCATGGCGGAAGGCTGCCTGAGTCGCTGCCATATCGGCACTTTGACCCTGTGCCCATAGCGCCGCTATCAATCCGGCCAGCACATCGCCCGTGCCGCCCGTGGCCAGGCGGGCATTGCCGCTGGCATTGATCCAGACTTGCTGCTGTGGATTGGCAACGACCGTGCCCGAGCCCTTGAGTAGCACCGTGCACTGAAATTTGCTGGCAAGCTGCAGGCAGGATTGAAGGCGGTTGGCTTGTATTTGAGCAGTGCTGGTTTGCAGCAGGCGCGCGGCCTCCAGCGGGTGGGGGGTCAAGACCGTGGTCTGCTGGCGTGTGGCGCGCTGGCTCAGCTGCTGCGCCAGTGCCGGGCTGGCCGCAACGGCGTTGAGTGCGTCTGCATCCAGCACCAGTTGCGGAGCTTGTGCCAGTATGTGAGGCAACCAGGCCTGCACGGCTTCGCCGCCACCGCAGCCGCAGACCGCGGTGGCCTGGCCCCAGTCCTGGGCTGCAGGCCGTCGCAGCATGATTTCCGGCCAGGGTGCAATGCCTTGCGCCAGTGCTTCGTCCAGTAAGGCCAGCATGACGCGGCCGGCTCCGGCGTGCAGTGCGGCCAGTGCCGCCAGCCAGGCCGCGCCCGTCATCGACAGGCCTCGCAAGCCCAGGCCTTCGCCGCCGAGCACGGCTACATCGCCAAAACTGCCTTTGTGACTGGCGTGCGGGCGTGCACTCGAGGAAGCGGAGGAGCGGGTGTTCAGATGCGCCGTGGGCCGCGCTGCAGCGGGGTTGGTCGTGCCGGGAGTGCCGGCAATGCCGCAGCCCAGGTCGTCCCACCAGATCTGTCCGCAGGCATCGCGGCCCTGACCGGTGAACAGGCCGGGCTGCAGGGTCAGCAAGGCAAGCGTGTGGCGCGCTTGCCTGGCGGCGATTTGGCCGGGCGCGAACTCCCTCAGATACTGGCCGGTATCGGCATCGAGGCCGGAGGCAAGGTCGACACAGAGTACGGTGCAGGCGCACTGCCGAACCTGGGTCAGCAGTTGCAGCAGGTGCAGCTCCGTAGCCGAGGCCTTGTCAGAGGGGCGCGGGCTCAGTCCTATGCCCAGCAGTGCATCGATGCACAGGTCCTGCAGTCCCAGATCGACGGGGGCGTCATGCAGCCACTGCACGCCAGCCTGCCTGGCTTTGTCCCGGGATATCTGTGCGTCGGATGGCAGCTCGGCAGGCTCGCGCACTTCGCTGACCATGATTCGCGCGTGGGGCAGCATGGCTTTGAGCTGCGCTGCCGCCTCAAAGCCGTCGCCTCCGTTGTTGCCCGGGCCGCAGGCGATCCAGATGCGTTGTGCGTGCGGGGCTACTGCCAGCGCCAGTTTTGCGATGGCAAGGCCTGCACGCTCCATCAGTCGGTGGGGAGGCAGGCGTCTGGCGCAGTCCTGCTCAATCTGGCGCGTGGCGGCGGTGCTGAATAGCGGCCAGCCCTGGCCGGTAGCCATGGAAGCGGGCGGGGTGTCGATTGGAGAAATGCGCAGCATGGTCCGAGGATAGCCTCAGGCTGCGCATTTGTGGGTTTTGATGATTTTTGCCATGTAGCCCAATGACCATAAGCGGTTGTAGCTACAAAAATGGAAGTCAAACGCGATTGAGCGCTGCCTCTATGCCCGCGCTGATATTCAGTATGGCGTCGTCATGCAGGGCGGCATGCCAGATCATTAGGCCCATGGGGAGCTCGTTCGGGTTGTGGCACGGCAGTGACAACGCGCAGCCATCCAGCATATTGACCACGCTGGTGTTGCGCAGCAGCAGGCCGTTGACGCGGAAGAATTCTTCGTCATGCCTGAGGTCGGCTGCAGCATCGAAGCCGTTGGCCGGAGCGACGGATGCAATGGTGGGGGCGGTGATCGGCGTGGTTGGCGAGAGCAGGGCGTCATAGTCGGCAATGGCACTCTCCATCCTTGCAATCCAGCGCTTGCGCGCGGCCAGCAGATCGAGATAGTCGGCAGCGCTCATGCTCGCGCCGCGCTCTATGCGCGAGCGCACCCGGGGATCGTAGAGCGCGGCCTTGGCGGGATCCTGCAGATGGTGCCGGTGCCAGGCGTAGCTTTCGGTGGGCGAGAAGCCGCCGATGACGTTGATGCGGTCCAGCTCCTCCAGCTCGGGCAGGTCAATCCACTCGATCTGCGCGCCGCTGGCCTGCAGCTTGGCGATGCTGCGTTCGAAGGCGCTGCGAACGGCGGGCTCGATCTGATCGAAGAAGAGGGGGCGCGGCACTGCCAGGCGCCACTGGCTCAGGCTGCGTTCATCCCTGGCGACTTTGCGCCCGGCCAGAATCTCGTGCAGCAGCACGGCATCGCGCACGCTGCGGGTGATGGCGCAGGCGGTATCCAGTGTGGGTGATAGAGGCACTGTTCCTTCGGTGGGAACCAGTCTGGCCGTACTTTTGAAGCCAACCAGGCCATTGAGTGCAGCGGGAATGCGGATGGAGCCGCCGGTGTCCGAGCCCAGTGCCGCCCAGGCGGCGCCGCTGGCGACGGAAACAGCAGCGCCTGACGAGGATCCGCCGGGAATACGCGCCGGCCACGTGGGCGCCAGCTGAGGGTTGGCGGGGTGGCGCGCGTCCAGCGCGGCGGGGGTGCCGAAATGCGGGTTCACGCCAACGCCGGAAAAAGCGAACTCGACCATATGGGTGCGGCCGATGATGGCCGCGCCTGCCGCGCGCAGGCGGGCAACGGCCGTGGCGTCTGTGCGGGCGAGGGGCGCATCCTGCAGCACCAGGGAGCTGGCGGCGCTGCGCGTGCCTTGCGTGTCGAACAGGTCCTTGACCGAGATGGCCAGGCCGGCCAGGGGTGTAGTGGATGGCGTTTCTGCAGCCGCCCAGCGTGCCTCGTCAAAAAAAGTCTGGCTGAAAACGTTGGCGCACAAGGGGCTTTGCGCGGCAGCAATGCTCATTTGCATGAGGTTTGCAGCGCTTTGGCGGCCTTCGCGGATCTCAAGAGCGACGTGACTGAGGTCGAGTTGCATGGCAGTGTGCTAAAATTTTGCGGCTTTGCTAAGGGTTAGTCCGTGAGGATTGACTTGAAAAGCTCTGAAAGTGGTTGATGCGATGGCGTTTTTGTGTGTTGCAGCAATTGCTTTTAAGTCGGCAAGGCAAATAGCAAACCGGCCTATTCAAGGTGTTGCGCTCGCTTTTTTCAAGGCGGTTGCAATCGTTGGGCCGGATTTTAGACCCAACCTTTGAGGTAATTAACATGGCAGTAACAATGCGCGAGATGCTGGAAGCCGGCGTCCACTTCGGTCACCAAACTCGTTTCTGGAATCCCAAGATGGCTCCGTTCATCTTCGGTGCCCGCAACAAGATCCACATCATCAACCTGGAAAAGTCCCTGCCGATGTTCCAGGAAGCCCAGAAGTTCGCCAAGCAGCTGACTGCTAACGGCGGCACCATCCTGATGGTGGGTACAAAGCGTCAAGCCCGTGAGCTGGTGGCTGAAGAAGCCAAGCGCGCTGGCGTGCCCTTCGTTGACCAGCGCTGGCTGGGCGGCATGCTGACCAACTTCAAGACCGTCAAGACCTCCATCAAGCGTCTGAAGGACATGAAGGCTCAGCAAGAAGCCGGTCTGGAATCCATGTCCAAGAAGGAACAGCTGATGTTCGTTCGCGAACTGGAAAAGCTGGAAAAGGACATCGGCGGCATTCAGGACATGAACGGTCTGCCCGACGCCATTTTCGTGATCGACGTGGGCTTCCACAAGATCGCTATCGCTGAAGCCAAGAAGCTGGGGATTCCTCTGATCGGCGTGGTTGACACCAACCACAACCCCGATGGCATCGACTACGTGATCCCTGGTAACGACGACTCCGCCAAGGCTGTGCAGCTGTACGCCCAAGGCATTGCCGACGCAATCCTGGAAGGCCGTGAAGCTCGTCTGAACGACGTGGTGAAGGCCGCTGCCGGTGAGAACGGCGACGAGTTCGTGGAAGTGGAAGAATCCGCCGCCTAAGCGAAGTCCGGCTGCGCGACCGCATCGCGAGAAAAAGCGGGGCTCTAGGTAGCCCCGTTTTTTTAGCCGGAATCCTGTAACGAATCGAACTGATACTGGAGAAATACGATGGCAATTACTGCAAGCATGGTCGCTGAACTGCGCGCCAAGACCGACGCCCCCATGATGGAATGCAAGAAGGCTCTGACCGAAGCTGATGGCGATATGGCCAAGGCTGAAGAGCTGCTGCGCGTCAAGCTGGGTACCAAGGCTGGCAAGGCCGCTTCCCGCGTGACTGCTGAAGGCGTTGTGGCTGCTTTCATCGACGGCGGCAAGGGCGGCCTGATCGAAGTGAACAGCGAAACCGACTTCGTGTCCAAGAACGACAGCTTCCTGGCCATGGCCAATGCCGCTGCCAAGCTGGTCGCCGAGCACAATCCCGCTGACCTGGACGCTCTGGGCGCTCTGGCCTACGAACAAGACGGCTACGGCCCCACTCTGGAAGACGTGCGCAAGGGTCTGATCGGCAAGATCGGCGAAAACATGTCCTTCCGTCGCTTCAAGGCTTTCAGCGGCGCTGGCCTGGCTGCCTACGTGCACGGCACCCGCATTGGCGTGGTGGTCGAGTTCGACGGCGACGCTTCTGCTGCCAAGGACGTGGCAATGCACGTGGCCGCCATGAAGCCCGTGGCTCTGACTTCCGCTGACGTGCCTGCTGACCTGATCGCCAAGGAACGCGCTGTGGCCGAAGGCAAGGCAGCCGAATCCGGCAAGCCCGCCGACATCGTTTCCAAGATGGTGGAAGGCTCCGTGCAGAAGTACCTGAAGGAAGTGTCCCTGGCTGACCAGGTCTTCGTGAAGGCTGCTGACGGCAAGCAAACCGTGGCTCAGATGCTCAAGGCTGCCAACACCAATGTGAAGGCGTTCACGATGTATGTCGTGGGTGAAGGCATTGAGAAGAAGACTGATGACTTCGCCGCTGAAGTGGCTGCCCAGGTGGCAGCAGCCAAGGCTGGTGCTTAAACCTAAGCCTTAGCAACAATCGCGGCCTAGAGCCGCGATTGATTTATTCCCCTCCCGTTTTCATACTCATTCAACTTCCATCGGAGAAACACCATGTCCAACGCCATTCCAGCCCACAAGCGCATTTTGCTCAAGCTGTCGGGGGAGGCGTTAATGGGAGATGACCAGTTCGGCATCAACCGTGCAACCATCGAGCGCATGGTGGCTGAGATCGTGGAAGTGACCAAGGTGGGTGTGCAGGTTGCCGTGGTGATCGGCGGCGGCAACATCTTCCGCGGCGTGGCAGGTGGCTCGGTCGGCATGGACCGTGCGACTGCCGACTATATGGGCATGCTGGCCACGGTGATGAATGCCCTGGCTTTGGCAGATGCCATGGACAAGCAGGGCCTGACGGCGCGCGTGATGTCGGCCATCGGTATCGAGCAGGTGGTCGAGCCCTATGTGCGTCCCAAGGCGCTGCAGTACCTGGAAGAGGGCAAGGTCGTGGTGTTCGCTGCCGGTACGGGCAATCCCTTCTTCACCACCGACACGGCCGCTGCGCTGCGTGGTGCTGAAATTGGCGCCGAAGTCGTGCTCAAGGCCACCAAGGTGGATGGCGTCTACACGGCCGACCCGGTCAAGGATCCTTCGGCCACGCGTTACGACAAGCTGGCTTTCGATGAGGCCATCTCGCGCAATCTGGGCATCATGGATGCCACCGCTTTCGCGCTGTGCCGCGATCAGAAGCTGCCGATTCGCGTGTTCTCCATCGTCAAGCCCGGCGCACTCAAGCGCGTGGTCATGGGTGAAGACGAAGGCACTCTGGTGTACGCTTGAGCGTTTTGCCGCCACATGCCCGCAAAGGAACAAGAACATGACGATCGCTGAAATCAAAAAGAACACCGAAACCAAGATGGGTCAGTCCATCGAGGCTCTGAAGAACAATCTGGCTCGCGTGCGCACCGGCCGGGCGAATCCCGCGCTGCTGGATGCCATCCATGTCGAGTACTACGGCTCCATGGTGCCTCTGTCGCAGGTGGCCAATGTGTCTTTGCTGGATTCCCGCACCATCAGCGTGCAGCCCTGGGAAAAGAACATGGCCGCCAAGGTGGAAAAGGCCATTCGCGAGAGCGATCTGGGTCTGAATCCCGCTTCCATGGGCGACCTGATCCGCGTGCCCATGCCTCCCATGAGCGAAGAGCGCCGCAAGGAAATGACCAAGCTGGCGCGCAACGAAGGCGAGAACGCCAAGATTGCCGTTCGCAACCTGCGTCGCGATGCCAATGAAGGCGTGAAGAAGCTGGTCAAAGACAAGGAAGCCTCTGAAGACGATCAGAAGCGCTCCGAAGCCGAAATCCAGAAGATCACCGACAAGCATATTGCCGAGGTCGATACGCTGGTGGCGGCCAAGGAACAGGACATCATGGCGGTCTGAGTCTTTCCAAAGGACTTGCACTTTTGACATCCAAGAAAAACGGCGCGGTTCCGCGCCATATCGCCGTCATCATGGACGGCAACGGACGGTGGGCCAAGCGCCGTCTGCTTCCACGTCTTGCCGGTCACAAGCAGGGAGTGGAGTCCCTGCGCCGCTGCGCTCGCGCCTGCGTCGAGCGTGGTGTGCAGGTGCTCACGGTGTTTGCGTTTTCCTCCGAGAACTGGAACAGGCCTCAGGAAGAGGTCTCGGGCCTCATGAGCCTGCTGGCCAATGCCCTGGCCAAGGAAGTCGCTCAACTCAGCCGCGACGGCGTGCGCCTGTACTTTGTCGGCGACCGCCAGGGGCTGAGCGACAAGGTTCGGGAGGGCCTGGCAGAGGCCGAGCGCATCACCGCTCACAACACACGTCTGGTTCTCAACGTCTGCTTCAACTACGGTGGCCGCTGGGATATAGCCCAGGCTGCACAGAAGCTGGTGGCCCAGGGGCTGGAGCTGACTCCCGAGAATCTGGACAGGGCCATGGCCTTGGCTCATGTGCCGGATCCTGATCTCATGATCCGCACCGGCGGTGAAACTCGCATCAGCAATTTCCTGCTCTGGCAGGCTGCTTATACAGAGCTTTTTTTCAGCAATGCCCTGTGGCCTGATTTCGACGAGGCGGCTCTTGACGAGGCCATTGCCGTGTTTGGCGGTCGTGAGCGCCGCTTCGGCCAGACTTCCGAGCAGATTCAACCATCATCCACCGTCACCTTGACGGCTTAACCATAAGAGGTGCCATGCTCAAGCAGCGCGTCATTACCGCCTTGATTTTGCTGGCCATTTTGCTGCCGGCACTGTTTTATACGGCCAGCACCGTGCCCTTTGCCGCACTGATGCTGTTGTTCATGGCGGCTGGTGCCTGGGAGTGGGGGCGACTCAATGGTTTTGGACAGGCAGGCTCACTGGGCCTGGGGGCTGTTTGTACGGCGCTGTGCGCCGGCTCCTGGTGGGCCGGCTGGGTGGATCAGCCTCTGCCCACGGTGTGGCTGATTGCAGGTTCCCTCTGGGTGCTGGGGGGCGTTTTGCTGCTGCGCGCTGGCGTGGCGGGCTGGCCGCATATTCCGGCAGCAGTGCGTCTGGTCGGCGGCGTGCTGGCATTGTGGCTGGCCTGGCTGGCCGTGGTGCAGGCGCGTAATATCGGCATCAACTTCCTGCTGTCGGTGCTGGTGCTGGTCTGGGTGGCTGATGTCTTTGCCTATTTTGCAGGCCGCACTTTCGGCCTGAAGTTCACCAGGAACAAGCTGGCTCCTTCCATCAGTCCCGGCAAGAGCTGGGAAGGTGTCTGGGGCGGCATGCTGGGGGTGATTGTGCTGGCTCTGGTCTGGAGCTGGGCAGATCGTCACTACGGCGCCGGTGTTCTCAGTTTCTATTCGGTGCTGCAGTCGCGCGGACTTTGGTTCCTGCTGCTGGCTGCGGTGTTTATGGCTGCGATGAGTGTGGTGGGCGACCTGGTCGAATCCCTCATCAAGCGCAGCGTCGGTGTCAAGGACAGCAGCGGCTTGCTGCCCGGCCATGGTGGTGTCCTGGATCGCATTGATGCCCTCCTGCCCACACTGCCGTTGGCGATGATGCTCTCATCCTTTGTGCATCCATGAAGCAGAAAATCACGGTTCTGGGTTCTACCGGTTCCATCGGAACCAATACCCTGGATGTGGTGGCACGCCACCCTGAACAATACGAAATCTTCGCGCTGAGCGCAGCCACGCAAGTGGATCTGATGCTCAGGCAATGCGCGCAGTTCAAGCCGCAGTTCGCTGTGATGGCCAGTGCGCCCCATGCTCGTCAACTAGCTGAGGCAATCAAGCAAAACGGGCTTCAAACACAGGTGCTTCAGGAGCGGGACGCGCTTGAAGTGATCGCGTCGCACCCGGATGTGGATGCTGTCATGGGGGCGATTGTCGGTGCGGCCGGACTGGCACCCTGTCTGGCGGCCGCCAGGGCCGGCAAGCGTCTGCTGCTGGCCAACAAGGAGGCCCTGGTGGTGGGCGGCGCGCTGTTCATGGACACCGTCAAGCGCCATGGAGCCACTTTGCTGCCCATCGACAGCGAGCACTCGGCCATCTTCCAGTGCCTGCCCGAAGACAGCAGCACCTGGGCTGATCGCGTCGACTCCTTGCTGTTGACGGCATCGGGCGGACCGTTCCGCCAACGCGACCCGGCGACACTGTCCGAAATCACGCCCGAGCAGGCTTGCTCGCATCCCAATTTTTCCATGGGGCGCAAGATCTCGGTGGACTCGGCCACCATGATGAACAAGGCGCTGGAGGTGATCGAGGCGCGCTGGCTGTTCGATATGGCGCCCGAGAAGATCAAGGTGGTGATCCATCCGCAGCAGATCGTGCACTCCATGGTGCAGTTCAAGGATGCGTCCGTGCTCGCTCAGCTGGGCACGCCCGATATGCGTGTGCCGATTGCCTGCGGTCTGGCCTGGCCCGAGCGCATCGAGAGCGGCGCACCTGTGCTGGATTTCGCCAAGCTGGCGGCGCTGACCTTCGAGGAGGCGGATGCGCGTCGCTTTCCGGGCCTGCATCTGTCCTGGCAGGCGCTGCGCGCGCCCGAGGGTACGACCACGGTGCTCAACGCAGCGAACGAAGTGGCTGTCGCCGCGTTCCTGGAGCGTCGCCTGTCGTTTGACCGCATTCATGCCGTCAATCTGCAGACGCTGGAATCCGTGCAACCCGGTGTCGTGGGCAGTCTGGAAGAGTTGATGGCGCTCGATGAGCGAGCGCGCGAGCGTGCTGCTGACATAGCTAGGAAGTGGGCGCGCTGATCTGGCGCCGAGTTTGGTGGCTTGAGGGCTTGCGGTTGAACTTGCGGCCTGCTGCACGCTCCAAGCATTGATTGGCATTAAGGAGTTTCAGGTGTTGCTGACGGTTGTGGCTTTCATCGTGGCGCTCGGCGTTCTGATTGCGGTGCATGAGTGGGGCCACTATCGCGTTGCCGTGGCCTGTGGCGTCAAGGTGCTGCGTTACTCCGTGGGCTTTGGCAAGCCGCTGTTGCGCTGGGTCGGCAAGAAGTCGGGCACCGAATATGTGATCGCGGCGCTGCCTCTGGGCGGCTATGTGCGCATGCTTGACGAACGCGAGGGCGAGGTCAGACCCGAGGAAAAACATCTGGCCTTCAACAACCAGCCCCTGCGCTCACGTGCAGCGATTGTTGCCGCGGGACCTGCGGCCAATCTGGTGCTGGCCGTGGCGCTGCTGGCGGTGGTCAACTGGGTGGGCACCAACGAGCCTGCAGCCCGGCTTGCGGCTCCTCCGGAAGGCACGTTGCTGCATCAGGCCGGTATTCAAAGCGGCGACTGGGTGCAGCGTGCCTCTGTGGGTGGCAAGGAATGGCAGCCTGTGCGTGCCCTGGGTGATTTGCGCTGGCTGGTGACGACAGCTGCCATTGAAGGTGAAACCTTGCAGCTGGAGGTGGCGGCACAAGAACATGGCGCGGCGCGTGTCGTGCCGCTCGATCTCGCTTCTTTGCAACAAAAGGAACCGGATGCAGCTTTCTTTGACAAGGTCGGGCTGCAGGGTGCCTGGAGTCGTCCGGTCATAGAAGAGGTTGTTGCAGGTGGCCCGGCGGAAAAGGCGGGTCTGCAAAAAGGCGATGTGCTGCTCAGCATCGATGGCCAGGCAGCTCAGGATGGCGCTCAGGCGCGTGCCGCGATTCGTGCCTCGGGTGCATCCGGTCGAGTCGAGCCGCAGGCCTGGGCTGTGGAGCGTGCGGGCCAGCGTCTGAACCTGCGGGTGCAGCCGGAAATAGTACCTGGCAAGGATGGACAAGCTGCAACTGCACGTGTGAACGCCTTTATTGGCAGCCAGCCCGAGATGGTGCTGGTGCGCCATGGCTTTCTGGATGGCTTGAGTGCCGGTTTGCACAAGACCTGGGAGCTGTCCTCCATGACGCTGCGCATGATGGGGCGCATGCTGATCGGTCAGGCCTCGCTCAAGAATATCAGCGGTCCTTTGACGATCGCAGACTATGCAGGCAAGTCCGCCAGCATGGGGCTGGTGCAATACCTGTCGTTCCTCGCGCTGATCAGCATCAGCCTGGGCGTTCTCAACCTGCTACCATTGCCCGTTCTGGATGGTGGGCACCTGATGTATTATCTTTGGGAAGGTTTGACGGGGCGCAGTGTCTCTGATGTCTGGGCTGAAAGACTGCAGCGTGCAGGCGTCGCAGTCATATTGCTGATGATGTCAGTCGCCTTTTTCAACGATATCAACCGGCTCTGGGGCTAATTTTTACCGCTACGGTAGGCCGCATTCGCGGCGATTTCCACTCATGAAAAAACATTTCAATCGCTTGGGCGTGCGCTCTGCAACTGCCCTGGCTGCTATGGTTTTAGCTGCGCAAGCAGCATGGGCATTGGAGCCCTTCAAAGTTCAAGATATCCGCGTCGAGGGTTTGCAGCGAGTGGAGCCCGGTACGGTGTTCGCCTCTATGCCTTTGCGCGTGGGCGATGACTACAACGACGAAAAGGGCGCGGCTGCCATTCGTTCGTTGTTTGCTCTGGGTCTGTTCAAGGACGTGCGTCTCGAAGCCAATGGCAATGTGCTGGTGGTGGTTGTGGAAGAGCGCCCCACCATTGCCGAGGTGAACTTTGCCGGCACCAAGGAGTTCGACAAGGACACTCTGCTCAAGGCCATGCGTGACGTGGGCCTGGCCGATGGCCGCCCTTTCGACAAGGCGCTGGCTGATCGCGCCGAGCAAGAACTCAAGCGCCAGTACATCAACCGCAGTCTGTATGGCGCTGAAGTGGTGACCACGGTGACGCCTATCGAGCGCAACCGAGTGAACCTGACCTTCACCGTCTCCGAAGGTGAGCCGGCCAAGATCAACGAAATCCACATTGTGGGCAACAAGGCCTTCAAGGAATCGACGCTCAAGGACCTGTTCGATCAGGACACAGGCAACTGGATGAGCTGGTACACCAAGTCTGACCGCTACGCTCGCAACAAGCTCAATGCCGATCTGGAGTCGCTGCGATCCTACTATCTGCAGCGCGGCTATCTGGAGTTCCGTGTGGAGTCCACCCAGGTCGCCATCTCTCCGGACAAGCAAAATATCGGCCTGACCGTGAATATTCACGAAGGCAATCAGTATGTGGTCTCTGGCGTGAAGCTCGAAGGCAACTATCTGGATCGTGACGACGAGTTCAAGTCGCTGGTCAAGATCAAGCCCGGTGAGCCCTATAACGCCGACCAGGTTTCCGAGACCGTCAAGGCTTTTACCGACTATTACAGCAATTTCGGTTTTGCCTTCGCCAAGGTGGAGGCCGTGCCCGAGATCGATCGCGCCAACAATCGCGTGGCCATCGTGTTGCAAGCACAGCCTTCGCGTCGCGCCTACATCCGTCGCATCAGCGTCAGCGGCAACAACAAGACCCGCGACGAAGTGATTCGCCGCGAGTTCCGCCAGTTCGAGGCCTCCTGGTACGACGGCCAGAAGATCAAGCTGTCGCGCGACCGTGTGGACCGTCTGGGCTTCTTCACCCAGGTCGACATTGAAACCCAGGAAGTGCCCGGATCCCCCGATCAGGTCGATCTGATGATCAATGTGGTTGAGAAGCCCACAGGCTCGATCCAGCTGGGCGCAGGTTTTTCCAGCGCTGAAAAGGTCTCGCTGTCCTTCGGCATCAAGCAGGAAAACGTGTTCGGTTCGGGCAACTACCTGGGTCTGGATGTCAACACCAGCAAGTACAACCGCACCATGGTGGTGTCGACAACCAATCCGTACTTCACGGATACCGGTATCTCGCGCACCTATGACCTGTACTACCGCACCATCCGTCCCTACTATGACGATGGCGCCTACAAGATCATCACCAAGGGTGCCAGCGTGCGCTTCGGTGTGCCCTTCAGCGAAGTGGACACCATCTTCTTCGGTGCCGGTGTTGAAGGCAATGAGATCAAGCCTGGCACCTATATGCCGGCGGTCTACAACGAGTATTGCGGTGGTCTGCCTGGCCAGAACATAGGCTGCTCCAAGACCGGTATCCCTCTGACTCTGGGATGGTCTCGTGATAACCGCGACAGTGCTCTGGCACCCAATGCCGGTCGCTATCAGCGTGTGAATCTGGAGGCCTCGTTCATGAGCGATATGCGCTATGCGAAGGCCAACTACCAGATTCAGCAATATATTCCGCTGAACAAGAAGTACACGATTGCCCTGAACGGCGAGATGGGCTGGGGCAAGGGCCTGGGCGGCAATCCCTATCCCATCTTCAAGAATTTCTACTCGGGTGGTCTGGGTTCGGTGCGTGGCTTCGAGCAGGGCTCTCTGGGGCGTCGTGACTCAGTGAATACCAATCTGGCCTTGGGCGGTACGCGCAAGCTGACCTTGAATGGCGAATTCATGGTCCCGTTCCCGGGTGCCGGTAATGACAGAACACTGCGTCTGTTCGGCTTTGTGGACGTGGGTAATGTGTGGGCGGAAGGTGAAAGCATGGATCTGGGAACCTTGCGTGCTTCCACCGGTATCGGTATTAGTTGGATTTCGCCGCTGGGCCCTCTGCGTTTGGCGTATGCTCAGCCAATCCGTAAGGAAACCGGCGATAGAATCCAGAAACTGCAATTCCAAATCGGAACATCTTTCTAATGAAATCTCTCTCTAGCCATCTTTCTTTGGCTGTGCTGCTTGGCGCCATGGCCGTCTCTGCGCATGCACAGGAATTCAAGGCCGGCTTTGTGAACACGGATCGTATCTTCCGTGAGGCATCCGCTGCCAAGGCTGCCCAAGCCAAGCTTGAGCAGGAGTTTTCTAAGCGTGAAAAGGATTTGGTCGATCAGGGCAATTCCTTGAAGAACGCCTCGGACAAGTTCGAGCGTGAAGCTACCACCATGTCCGAGAGCCAGCGTGCTTCGCGCCAGCGTCAGCTGGTGGATCAGGACCGTGAATTCCAGCGCAAGCGCCGTGAATTTCAGGAAGACCTGAACGCTCGCAAGAATGAAGAGCTGGCCACCGTGCTGGATCGTGCTAACAAGGTTGTCAAGCAAGTGGCCGAGACTGAAAAGTACGACGTCATCCTGCAAGAGGCCGTGTATATCAACCCCAAGTTTGATATCACCGACAAGGTCATCAAGGCCCTGAACGGCACAAAGTAATCCCAAGGATACTTTTGTGAGCGTTCTATTGGGACAGATTCTCGATGCGCTCGGTGGAGAACTGGTAGGTGGCGAGCGCGAGATGCCTATCTCGCGCATCGCTCCACTGGACTCTGCGGGCCACGGTGATCTGAGCTTTTTAAGCAATCCCCGCTATCGCCAGCAACTGGCCGCCTCACAGGCGGCCTGTGTCATTGTGGCGCCGACGATGCGTGATGAAGCAGCGCAGCGTGGCGCCTGCATTGTCACGGCCGATCCTTATGCCTATTTCGCGCGTGCCACCCAGTGGTGGAAGGCGCACCAGCAGGGCGGCAGGCCGCGCGGCATCCATGCGAGTGCGGTGGTGGATGCCACGGCCCAGGTGCATGAAAGTGCCTATGTGGGGCCGCAATGCGTGGTGGAGGCAGGCGCGGTCATCGGTGCCGATACGGTGCTGAAATCGCGCGTCACCATCAGCCAGGGCTGTGTGCTGGGCGAGCGCTGCATTCTGCATCCCGGTGTGGTCATCGGTGCCGACGGCTTCGGCTTCGCGCCCTCGGCGGGCCAATGGGAAAAGATAGAGCAGCTGGGGGCCGTGCGCATCGGCAACGATGTGGAAATCGGTGCCAACACCTGCGTGGATCGTGGGGCACTTGATGACACCGTCATTGAAGATGGCGTCAAGATCGATAATCTGGTGCAGATTGCCCACAATGTGCACATTGGTGCGCATACGGTGATTGCCGGCAATACCGGTATTGCCGGCAGTGCGCGCATCGGCAAGCGCTGCCAGATTGGTGGAGCCGCCAATATTCTGGGGCATTTGACGATTGCGGATGGCACGGTGATTTCGCCGACCTCCATGGTCACTCGCTCCTTGCCCAAGGCAGGTTTTTATACAGGCATCTTTCCGTTGCAAGAGAACGAGCAATGGGAAAAGAACGCTGCAACCTTCAGGCAGTTGTACACGCTCCGGGAGCGGGTCAAGAAGCTTGAACAAGCGCTGGCTGAGGGCCGGCAAAGCAACAACGGAAATTGATGATGGATATTCAAGAAATTCTCAAGCAACTGCCTCACCGCTATCCCTTTCTTCTGGTGGATCGGGTGCTGGAGCTTGAGCGCAACACGCGCATCAAGGCGATCAAGAACGTCACCTTCAACGAGCCGTTCTTCACCGGGCATTTCCCCGGTCGTCCGGTCATGCCCGGCGTGCTGATTCTTGAAGCCCTGGCCCAGGCTGCCGGCCTGCTGGCCTTCGACGCCATGGGCCAGGTGCCCGATGAAAACAATATCTACTACTTCGTGGGTATCGACTCGGCACGCTTCAAGCGCCCCGTGGTGCCGGGAGACCAACTGGCCCTGGAGATCACCATCGACCGCGTGCGTGGCGGCATCTGGAAGTTCAACGCCGTCGCCAGCGTGGATGGCGAAGTGGCCGCTGAAGCTCAGCTGATGTGCACCATGCGTCACGTGGGATAAGCGTTGATGGCGGCTGTGAGCTTGATTCATCCCACCGCCGTGGTGGACCCTGCGGCCCAGCTTGACACCTCGGTGTCGGTGGGGCCGTATGCCGTCATCGGCCCCAGGGTGCGCATTGGCGCCGGCAGCAAGGTGGGCGCGCATTGCGTGATCGAAGGCGACACCACCATTGGTGAAGGCAACCACATCTTCCAGTTTGCATCGCTGGGTGCGCAGCCCCAGGACAAGAAGTACGCGGGCGAGCCCACACGTCTGGTGATCGGCGATCGCAACACGGTGCGCGAGTTCTGTACCTTCAATACGGGGACCACGCAGGATCGTGGCGAGACGACCATCGGCAATGACAACTGGATCATGGCCTATGTGCATATCGCGCATGACTGCATCATTGGCAACCAGACCACACTGGCGAACAACACCACGCTGGCAGGCCATGTGCATGTCGGCGACTGGGTGACGATTGGTGGCCTGACCGGTGTGCTGCAGCGCATGCGCATAGGTGCACATGCCATGGTGGGCTTTCAGGCTCATGTGAACAAGGATGTGCCGCCCTTCATGACGGTGGATGGCAATCCGCTGGCCGCTCGCAGCGTGAATCTGATCGGTCTCAAGCGTCGTGGCTTCTCGGATGCACGCATTGCCGCCGTGCGTGAAATGCACAAGCTGCTGTACCGCCAGGGGCTGACGCTGGAACATGCCATTGCGGCCATGGATGCGATCAAGTCGGCAACGCCTGAAGCAGTGCAGGACGTGGACTTCATGCAGTCCTTTCTGGCATCGGCAAGCAACGGCATTACACGTTGATAGCGGCTCGCGTTGTCCCTATCTGAGTTTGAGACGTGAATAGCTCTGAAATGACTAATAAGCAGGCGCAAGCTGCTCCAGATTCCATAGCGCCCAGCATTGCCATGGTGGCAGGCGAGGCCTCGGGCGATCTGCTGGCTTCGCTGTTGCTCGACGGTCTGCGTCAGCGCTGGCCCGATGCGAGCTCCATGGGCATAGGCGGCGACAGGATGCAGGAGCGCGGCTTTGACGCCTGGTGGCAGTCAGAGCGACTGGCCGTGCACGGTTACAGCTGGGAAGTGCTGGCGCGAGTGGCCGAGTTGCTCGGTATTCGCAAAAAGCTGCGTCAGCGCCTGATTGCGCATCCGCCCTCGGTCTTTGTCGGTGTGGATGCCCCCGACTTCAACCTGGGGCTGGAAGCCGGCTTGCGTGAAGCCGGCATCAAGACCGTGCACTTTGTCTGTCCGTCGATCTGGGCCTGGCGTGCCGATCGCGTGGAGAAAATCCGTCGCGCAGCCGACCATGTGCTGTGCATCTTCCCGTTCGAGCCCGAACTGCTGGCCCAGCATGGCATCGAAGCCACCTACGTCGGTCATCCGCTGGCGCAGGTGATTCCGCTGCACCCCGATAGAGCGGCCGCGCGTGCGCGCCTGGGCCTGGCCGAAGAGGGGTTGGTGCTGGCCTTGCTGCCCGGCAGCCGCCGCTCCGAGGTGCGCTACATTGCCTCAGGCTTTTTCAAGGCGGCGGCGCTGGTCCAGAAGGCGTTGCCTCAGACCCGGATCGTGGTGCCGGCCGTGCCTTCGCTGTACGAAGAGGTGCAGCGCATTGCGGCCGAGGCCGGCATGCAGGGCAAATGCCTCATCGTCAAGGGCCAGTCCCATGATGTGCTGGCAGCCTGCGACTGCACGCTGATTGCCAGCGGCACCGCCACGCTGGAGGCGGCGCTCTACAAGCGCCCCATGGTCATCAGCTACAGCATGCATCCCTGGAGCTGGCGCCTGATGAAGCGCAAACAGCTGCAGCCCTGGGTGGGCCTGCCCAATATTCTGTGCGGCGATTTTGTCGTGCCCGAGCTGCTGCAGGATGCGGCAACACCCGAGGCGCTGGCCCAGGCCGCACTGGGCTGGCTCAGAGCCAGCCAGGATTCTCCTGCCACCATTGAAGCGCTGGTTGAGCGCTTCACCGCGCTACATCACGAACTGCGCCGCGATACCGCCGAACTGGCTGCCCATGCGATCCAAAAAATCATTGCCACCCCCGCTGCTTGAGCAAGGCTGCCTGCCCTGGCATCCGCCCGGGCTGGTTGCCGGGGTGGATGAGGCAGGGCGCGGCCCGCTGGCCGGTCCGGTGGTGGCTGCCGCCGTCATCCTGGACGATCTGAAGCCCATTGCCGGGCTTAATGACTCCAAGAAGCTCACGGCCAACCGCCGCGAGGTGCTCTACGACGAGATCCGTGCCAAGGCGCTGTGCTTTTGCATAGCTCAGGCTTCGGTGCAGGAGATCGACGAGATCAACATCCTCAAGGCCACGCTGCTGGCCATGCGTCGCGCGGTGATGGGCCTGCGTCTCAAGCCCGTGCTGGTGCTGGTGGACGGCAACCAGCTGCCGCAGATCGATGTGCAGGCCGAGGCCATCGTCAAGGGGGACTCGCTGGTGCAGGCCATTTCCGCAGCTTCGATCCTGGCCAAGGTCACGCGTGACCGCTGGTGCGAACGCCTGGATGCCCAGTACCCGCAGTACGGCTTTGCCGGACATAAGGGCTATGGCACGGCCGCGCATCTGCAGGCCTTGCGCGCCCATGGTGCGACGGCAGAGCACAGGCGCTCTTTTGCACCCGTGGCCCAGGTGCTGCAAGCCGGCCAGGTGTGTGCAGGCGGCATGGCGCAGCCTGTGCTGTGCGAGACCGGGCTGTCGGGTGTGACGTCCAGCCTGCTGATGTCGCAGGCATCGCTCTACGTCTGATGCGCGCCTGATCGACATTGTCTGCATTCCCGAGTGCGGCGCAGGGCCGCCTCGGACGCTCTATCTTCTTTGGGACTTACGCAAACAAGAATGCTGCAGCGGCCTGCCTTCTGAGGCAGTCGTCTTGCCTGAACCCGTTTTGCGTAAGTCGTGTACTTGTTTCAAGCCCGGCCAGGCGCTTGCATGCAGGGTTTTTGTTTTTTCTCAGAGGTCGACATGGCTGCACGCCCCCAGGTCGCGGACATTCATTCGCGCGACAACGCTTTCGTCAAAGAACTGCGCCGTCTGTCCCAGGACAGCACGGCCTATCGCAAACAGGGGCAGGTTTGGCTTGAAGGCGATCATCTTTGCCGTGCGGCCCTGGTGCGGGGTCTGAAACCAAAGCTTGCCGTTTTTGCGCAGTCTTTCTGGCCTCAGGCGCCCGAGGAGTGGGTGCAGGCTGCCGGCAAGGTCGTGGTGCTGGCAGATGCCTTGTTCGACGAGATCAGCGCTCTGGAATCTCCTGCCCGCATGGGCTATGTGATGGACTGGGATGCGGGTGTGCAGGTGCAGCCGGGCGTTGCCACCGTGGTGCTGGACCGCGTCCAGGATGCCGGCAATGTGGGCAGCATCCTGCGCAGCGCGTCGGCCTTCGGCTTCACCCAGATCCTGGCGCTCAAGGGCACGGCCGCACTGTGGAGTCAGAAGGTGCTGCGTGCCGGCATGGGTGCTCACTTCGGCCTGCATCTGGTCGAGGCGGCCTCGGTCGATGAGGTGCAAGGCCTGCAAGTGCCCCTGGTAGTGACCAGCTCCCATCAGGGGACATTGATCCATGAGGCCGACCTGCCATGGCCCTGTGCCTGGGCCATGGGCCATGAAGGGCAGGGTGTGGGCGATGCGCTGATGGAGATGGCGCGGCACCGCATCAGCATTGCGCAGCCTGGAGGTGAGGAGTCACTCAATGTGGCTGCTGCGGCCGCGATCTGCCTGCATGCGAGCAGCGTAAGCATGCTACGCCGTAGAGGGTAATCCCGGGGCGCTTCAAAGGGGTGAAGCGGACAGAGCCTATAATGGGCGGCTTTCAAGCATTCCTTCATACGCCTAGCGACGCTTCCTCGCCATTCCCTGCAGACACAAATGTCCCAGCGCACACGCCGGGGCTTCGTTGGGCGTAACCGTAATTAAAAAACCGGAGAACCCAGTGCTTTTGTCTCTCAAGGGAAATTTCCCATCCGCCATTCTGGCGCTCGCAGACGGCACGGTCTTTATTGGCAACTCGATTGGTGCGCAAGGCACCACTGTTGGCGAAGTCGTTTTCAACACCTCGCTGACCGGCTACCAGGAAATCCTCACCGACCCCAGCTATTGCCAGCAGATCGTGACGCTCACGTATCCGCACATCGGCAACTACGGTGTCAATCCTGAAGACGTCGAAGCTGACAAGATCCATGCCGCAGGTCTCATCATCAAGAACCTGCCCCTGCTGGCCAGCAACTTCCGAAGCACCCAGACGCTGTCCGAGTACCTGACCGAAGGTAAGACCGTCGCCATCGCCAACATCGACACCCGCAAGCTCACGCGACTGCTGCGTGACCAAGGCGCGCAGAACGGCGCAATCGTGGGTCTGGCCGCTGGTGAAGAAGTCACCCAGGCCAGGATCGACGAGGCCATCGCCGCCGCCAAGGCCGCCCCCAGCATGAAGGGGCTGGATCTGGCCAAGGTCGTGTCCACCGACAAGTCCTACCCATGGACCGAGGCCGAGTGGACGCTGGGCGAAGGCTACGGCAAGCTCGAATCGCCCAAGTTCAAGGTTGTGGCCTATGACTTCGGCGTGAAGAAGAACATTCTGCGCATGCTGGCCGAGCGCGGCTGCGACGTGACCGTCGTGCCCGCCCAGACTCCAGCCAAGGATGTGTTGGCCCTGAACCCCGACGGCGTGTTCCTGTCCAACGGCCCTGGCGACCCCGCGCCTTGCGACTACGCCATTGCCGCTGTGCAAGAGATCATGGCAGCCAAGATGCCGGTGTTCGGTATCTGCCTGGGCCACCAGATCATGGCTCTGGCCTCCGGTGCCAAGACCTTCAAGATGCAGAACAGCCATCACGGTGCCAACCACCCCGTCAAGGACCTGGACACCGGCCACGTCAGCATCACCAGCCAGAACCACGGTTTCGCGGTGGAGCTGGAGTCGCTGCCCGCCAATGCCCGCGCCACCCACATCAGCCTGTTTGACGGCACGCTGCAAGGTCTGGAGCGCACCGATGTGCCTGCCTTCTGCTTCCAGGGTCACCCCGAAGCATCGCCCGGCCCCAACGATATCGGCTATCTGTTTGACCGCTTCACAGCGCTGATGGAGAAACACAAAAATGCCTAAGCGCAACGACCTAAAAAGCATTCTGATCATTGGCGCCGGTCCCATCGTGATCGGTCAGGCCTGCGAGTTTGACTACTCCGGCGTGCAGGCCTGCAAGGCCCTGCGCGAAGAGGGTTACAAGGTCATCCTGATCAACAGCAACCCTGCCACGATCATGACCGACCCGGCTACCGCCGACGTCACCTACATCGAGCCCATCACCTGGCAGACGGTCGAGAAGATCATCGCCAAGGAACGCCCCGATGCCATCCTGCCAACCATGGGCGGCCAGACCGCGCTGAACTGCGCGCTGGACCTGTGGAAGAACGGCGTGCTGGACAAGTACAAGGTCGAGCTGATCGGCGCCAAGCCCGAAGCCATCGACAAGGCCGAAGACCGTCTGAAGTTCAAGGACGCCATGACCAAGATCGGTCTGGGCTCCGCGCGCTCCGGCATCGCCCACTCCATGGACGAAGCCTGGGCCGTGCAAAAGCAGATGGGCTTCCCCACCGTCATCCGCCCCAGCTTCACGCTGGGCGGCACCGGCGGCGGCATTGCCTACAACCCCGAGGAATTCGAAACCATCTGCAAGCGCGGTCTGGAGGCTTCGCCCACCAACGAGCTGCTGATCGAAGAATCCCTGCTGGGCTGGAAAGAGTACGAGATGGAAGTGGTGCGCGACACCGCCGACAACTGCATCATCGTCTGCTCCATCGAAAACCTGGACCCCATGGGCGTGCACACCGGTGACTCCATCACCGTGGCGCCGGCCCAGACACTGACCGACAAGGAATACCAGATCATGCGTAATGCATCTCTGGCCGTTCTGCGCGAAATCGGTGTGGACACGGGCGGCTCCAACGTGCAGTTCTCGGTGAATCCCAAGGACGGTCGCATGATCGTCATCGAGATGAACCCCCGCGTCTCGCGTTCCTCGGCACTGGCTTCCAAGGCCACGGGCTTCCCCATCGCCAAGATCGCGGCCAAGCTGGCCGTGGGCTTCACGCTGGATGAGCTCAAGAACGAAATCACCGGTGGCAAGACCCCCGCTTCGTTCGAGCCCTCGATCGACTACGTAGTCACCAAGATCCCGCGTTTCGCCTTCGAGAAGTTCCCTGCTGCCGACAACCGCCTGACCACGCAGATGAAGTCCGTGGGCGAAGTGATGGCCATCGGCCGTACCTTCCAGGAATCCTTCCAGAAGGCCTTGCGCGGCCTGGAAGTGGGCGTGGACGGCATGAACGAAAAGACCCAGGACCGCGAAATCCTGGAAAAGGAGCTGGGCGAGCCCGGTCCCGACCGCATCTGGTATGTGGGTGATGCTTTTGCTGCCGGCTGGTCGCTGGACGAGGTGCACAACATCACCAAGATCGACAAGTGGTTCCTGGTGCAGATCGAGGAGATCGTCAAGATCGAACTCGACCTGGACAAGCTCTACGAAGCCAAGGGCGAAGGCGCTCTGGCGGCTCTGGATGCCCAGACTCTGCGCACCCTCAAGCAAAAGGGCTTTTCCGACCGCCGTCTGGCCAAGCTGCTGCACACCAGCGACAAGGCCGTGCGCGAAGCGCGCAAGGCGCTGAAGGTGCGTCCCGTGTTCAAGCGCGTGGACACCTGCGCGGCCGAGTTCGCTTCCAACACCGCATACATGTACTCCACGTATGACGAAGAGTGCGAAGCAGCTCCCACGGACAAGAAGAAGATCATGGTGCTGGGCGGTGGCCCGAACCGTATCGGCCAGGGCATCGAGTTCGACTATTGCTGCGTGCACGCCGCCATGGCCATGCGCGAAGATGGTTACGAAACCATCATGGTCAACTGCAACCCCGAGACCGTGTCCACCGACTACGACACTTCCGATCGCCTGTACTTCGAGCCTCTGACGCTGGAAGACGTGCTGGAAATCGTGGACGTGGAGCAGCCCGAAGGCGTGATCGTGCAGTACGGCGGCCAGACGCCTCTGAAGCTGGCACTGGGTCTGGAGCGCGAAGGCGTGAAGATCATCGGCACCACGCCCGACATGATCGACGCCGCCGAGGACCGCGAGCGCTTCCAGAAGCTGCTCAACGAACTGGGTCTGCGCCAGCCTCCCAACGCCACTGCGCGTACCGAAGCCGAAGCCCTGGAAAAGGCTGCCGGCCTGGGTTACCCCCTGGTGGTGCGTCCTTCCTATGTGCTGGGCGGCCGTGCGATGGAAATCGTGCACGAGCAGCGTGACCTCGAGCGCTACATGCGCGAAGCCGTGAAGGTTTCCAACGACTCTCCAGTGCTGCTGGACCACTTCCTGTCCAACGCCATTGAGTGCGACGTGGACTGCGTGCGCGACAAGACCGGTGCCGTGTACATCGGCGGCGTGATGGAGCACATCGAGCAAGCCGGCGTTCACTCCGGTGACTCCGCCTGCTCGCTGCCCCCTTACTACCTGAAGGCCGAAACCGTCGCTGAGATCAAGCGCCAGACCGCAGCCATGGCCGAAGGCCTGCATGTGGTGGGCCTGATGAACGTGCAGTTCGCCATCAAGGAAGCGGACGGTCAGGACGTGATCTACGTGCTGGAAGTGAACCCTCGTGCCTCGCGCACCGTGCCCTTCGTCTCCAAGGCCACCGGCGTGCAACTGGCCAAGGTGGCTGCACGCTGCATGGCCGGCGACACGCTGGCCGAGCAGGGCATCACCAAGGAAGTCACACCGCCTTACTTCAGCGTCAAGGAAGCCGTGTTCCCGTTCGTGAAGTTCCCTGGTGTGGACACCATTCTCGGCCCCGAGATGAAGTCCACCGGTGAAGTCATGGGCGTGGGCAAGACCTTTGGCGAAGCCTTTGTGAAGAGCCAGATGGGTGCCGGCGTGCACCTGCCTGCCGAAGGCAAGGTCTTCCTGTCGGTGAAGAACAACGACAAGACCCGTGCCGTGGCCGTGGCCAAGGAACTGGTTGCCATGGGCTACAGCCTGTGCGCTACACGCGGTACAGCTGCAGCGATTGCTGAGGCTGGCCTGGAAGTGCAAGCGGTCAACAAGGTGACTGAAGGCCGTCCTCACATCGTGGATATGATCAAGAACGGCGAAATTGCCCTGGTCATCAACACCGTGGAAGAGCGTCGCAATGCCATCGCCGACTCGCGCCAGATCCGTACCAGCGCGCTGCTGGCACGTGTGACTACCTTCACCACCATCTTCGGCGCGGAAGCGGCCGTGGAAGGCATGAAGGCCATGCGCGGCAATCTGGACGTGCACTCGGTGCAAGAGCTGCATGCCATGCTGACCAAGGCCTGAAAAGCCTGACGCCCGAAGCAGCCCGCAAGGGCTGCCGGGTTTTTACCGCACTTGTGCCGCGGCAAACACGGCATAATCTGCGGTAATGTATTTGAACCGCCGCGCGGCAACGTGCGGCGGTTTGCTTTTGGGGCACAGGCCCCTGTTTGACGTTGTCACTCAGGACTGTGCGAGAGGTGCCGCGCTTGGCGCGGCGTTTGCTGAATTTGGAGACTCGATCATGGCCACCATCCCAATCACCAAGCGCGGAGCAGAAAAGCTCAAAGTGGAACTGCAACGCCTGAAGACTGTGGATCGTCCCGCGGTCATTCAAGCCATTGCAGAGGCCCGTGCTCAGGGTGACCTGAGCGAAAACGCCGAATATGAATCCGCGAAGGAGCAGCAGGGCTTCATCGAAGGCCGCATCCTCGAGGTCGAGGGCAAGCTGTCTGCCGCGCAGGTCATCGACCCGACCGAGCTGGATGCCGGCGGTCGCGTGGTGTTCGGCGCGACCGTGGACCTGGAAGATGAAGACAGCGGCTCGCCCGTGACCTACCAGATCGTGGGCGAGGACGAGGCCGATCTCAAGCACGGCCTGATCAATGTGTCCAGCCCCATTGCCCGTGCCCTGATCGGCAAGGAAGAGGGCGATACCGCCGTGGTGCAGGCACCGGGCGGCGAGCGTCGCTATGAAATCGTGGGCGTAAAGTACATCTAATCACCCCTGAGGCGCTGCGCGCCTTCCCCTCTCTCTTCGGGAGGGGACGACATCCTCGCTGCGGGGCGGCCCTTGCTTGATGTCCTTTGCTTGGGCTGTGCCGGTTTACAGACTGGTCACTATGTTTGAACGCCTGCCTTTCTTTTGCGCTGCTCTTTGGTGGGGCAGTTTGTCGGCCATCGGCTTTGTGGCCGTGCCCATGCTGTTTGCCCATCTGCCCGCGCCGGCTCTGGCGGGTTTTATGGCAGCCAAGCTGTTTGCTGCGCAGACTTGGATTTCCATAGCATGTTGCGCTCTGCTGCTGGTGTTTTCAAAGCGAAAACATGCTGAAAAGCTTGAGCAATGGGCGCAGGCAGCTATCGGTTTTGTGATCACCGGCATGTTGCTGGCCCTGCTGGTGCAGTATGGCGTGTCGCCCAAGATCGTGGCGCGCGAGAACCTCAGACTCTGGCACAGCGTGGGCACCGGCATGTATGCGCTGCAGTGGCTGTGCGCCGCCGTCGTGCTGTGGCGTGTGGCGGGTGCTCGCAAGCCGGCTTGATCCAGTGCAAGCCCGCCCCAGCTGCCGGGAGTACACTGCCGAAGCCATGGAATCTCAAATCGTAAAAATCGACGCGACCGACTGGAGCCAGGTCCAGGGGCGCGATGAATGGACTGCTGCCGTCGAAGCCGGCAAGGTGCTGTATTTTCCGCAGCTGAGCTTTCAGCTGACCGAGCAGGAAAAAGCGCTGCTGCGCCCCGATGTGCGCGATCCCAAGACGCGCAATATCAGCCTCAATGTGGATGGCTCGATCAAGGGTGTGGCAGGCGACGAGGCCACGCAGGCCCAGGTGGCGGGCATGGTCAGACGCTTTCGCGAGCAGGCCACGGCGCTGATCGCCGGCCTGTTTCCCGCCTATATGCCGGTGGTGCGCATGGCACCCACCAGCTACCGACCTTCGCAGGTGGAAACGCGGGCGCAGTCCTGGCGTGCCGACGACAAGCGCATGCATGTGGATGCCTTTCCTTCGCGGCCCAACTATGGCGAGCGCATTCTGCGCGTCTTCACCAATGTCAATCCGGATGGCCAGCCCCGGGTCTGGCGTGTGGGCGAGCCTTTCACCGATGTGGCCAAGCGTTTTGTGCCGCGTGCCAAGCCCTACAGCGCCTGGCAGGCCAAGGTGCTGGAGCTGCTGCATGTGACCAAGTCCTATCGCAGCGAATACGACCATTTGATGCTGCAGCTGCATGACGGCATGAAGGGCGATCCCGACTATCAGAAAAATGCTCCCCAGGAAACCGTGCCTTTCGCGGCAGGTTCCACCTGGGTGTGTTTCTCCGATCAGGCAGTGCATGCCGTCATGTCCGGGCAGTACATGCTGGAGCAGACCTTGTTCCTGCCGCCAGGCAGCGAATACAACCCGGCGGCCAGCCCGCTGTCCATTCTCTCGCGCATGAAGGGGCATCCGCTGGTCGATGCCAAATATCGCTGATCCATCGGTCAGGCGAGCACAAAAAAGGCGTTGAACCTCGCGGTCAACGCCTTTTGTTTTTGAGGCTGCAACTGCAGCCGTCCTTCAGCCCCAGGCCTTCTCGATCCACCTGGCTGGCTCAATATGGCGAAAGCGCTTGTTGCGGCGGCCTTCCAGCGCGTCGGGCGGGTTCACTTCGCCGTGGAAGATCACGATGCGCGCATCGGCCGGCGGCACCGGCTCCTTCCAGTAGTTGCTGGGCCAGGTCGGAATGCAGTAGTACTTGAAGCTGGGGCACCAGGCGGCAGGCCAGTAGTCCAGCTTGCCCTGCTTGTGCAGAAAGTGCGACAGATACTCCTGCTCGTTGCGGTACTTGCCGCGCATCTCTTCGGTGTGCGCGCGGAAATGCTCCAGCACATCGGCATGGGCACCCAGCTCGAAGCGGTAGACCGAGGAGTTGCCGACAATGCGTTCGCCAAAGCGCCAGAAACGCGGATAGTCGTGAATGATGCGGAAGTCGCCGGGCAGCGTGAAGAACTCGTCGAGGCTGCCCACAATCACCACGTCCAGGTCCAGGAACAGCGCCTGACCCTTGAGGCCATGCAGGTCGCGCTCGAAGGTGGTGAGCTTCTTCCAGGCGCCGTCACGCTGGCCGGGCGCCAGATGGATGTTCAGGTCGGGGATGGGAAAGCACTCCACTTCGGAGCGAATCCCCTCTGTGCTGTCGGTCAGGCAGACAAAGCGAAAATCTCCGCTGAGATGGCGGCGCACCATGGCATAGAGTCGGTTGACGTACTCCGGGCCGTATTTGGTGCCCCATTTCATGCAAAGAATGTGGCGTTGCTGCTGTGTGGTCTGAACCATGGGTTGGCGGTCTCGGCGAGGAAATAAGGCAATGGGGCGGGCAGACAGGGCGGATCGGCAGATCAGTCCTGACGGCCTTTCTTGACCGACTTCTGCTTGGGCTTGGCGCGCTTGATGGTGCCGCCGGCGGTCAGGCGCTGGTTGCCGAGCACGCGCAGCTGCTTGACTTCGGGCTTCTGGCCGGCGCGGCCGAACTTGAGCACCTTGACGTCGCGAGGACCGGGCATGCGGTCTTCGTCAAAGGCCTTTTCCTTTTCGGGAATAGGGCGCCACAGCACCAGCAGCTTGCCGATGTGCTGGATGGGAGCCGCGTTCAGCTCGTCGCAGAGTTGTTGATAGATCTGCTCGCGGGCTGCACGGTCGTCGCCGAAAACGCGGACCTTGATCAGACCATGGGCATTGAGTGCGGCGTCCACTTCCTTTTGAACGGCAGTGGTCAGACCATCGCCACCGATGAGGACGACGGGGTCCAGATGGTGGGCTTCGGCGCGGTGTTCCCGGCGCTGCGCGGGAGTTAATTCAATTTGGGGCATACCCGTATTATCAAGGCTGCGAGAATTCAGGCATGAAAACGAAAACCAAAAGCAAGAAGGTCAATAAGAATTGGCTGCACGATCACATCAATGACCCCTATGTGAAAGCTGCCCAAAAGGACGGCTATCGTGCGCGCGCGGCCTACAAGCTCAAGGAAATTGACGAGTCGCTCAAGCTGATTCAGCCCGGCCACACCGTGGTGGACCTGGGTTGCGCGCCCGGCGCCTGGAGCCAGTATGTGCGCCGTCGTCTCTCGCCCAGCGGTGCGGCCGTGGGCGAGCTCAACGGCCGCATCATCTCGCTGGACCTGCTGCCCATGGAGCCCATCGAGGGCGTGCATTACATCCAGGGCGACTTTCGTGAAGAGGCGGTGCTGGCGCAGCTTGAAGAGGCAATGGGCGGCGGCAAGGCCGACGTGGTGGTCTCGGACATGGCGCCCAATCTGTCGGGGCATGGTGCCACGGATGGGGCGCGGGTTGCGGTGCTCATCGAGATGGCCGTCGATTTCGCGATCAACAACATGAAGCCCGAGGGCGCGCTGGTGGTCAAGCTTTTCCACGGCAGCGGCTATAACGAGCTGGTGGATCTGTTCAAGCAGACCTTCAAGGTGGTCAAGCCCATCAAGCCCAAGGCATCGCGCGACCGGTCTGCCGAGATTTTCCTGGTGGGGATGGGTCTCAAGCAGGGCTCTTGACGGAGTTGCCGGCTTGCATAGGGGCATTTGACCTCATGCCTTGCTGCAGCAAACCAGTGAAACTGATAGCGCAAAGCCTTGATAAAACACAGGCTTAGGGCAGATTGCCTGCTGGGCCATACCTTGCCTATGGCCGCTATAGGGGGAAATAGGCGTCTTTGGCGCTTGAAACACCTAAAATGAACCTCAACTAGGTCTGGAGTCCCCTCCGGGCCTTTACGTCTGAATATTCCATTGGAGCCCCGCTTGAACAATCAGTGGTTTTCAAAAGTCGCCGTCTGGCTGGTCATCGCCATGGTGCTGTTTACGGTGTTCAAACAGTTTGACACCCGAGGTGCTGGCGGTGCCTCTCATGTTGGCTACTCGGAATTCCTGGAGCAAGTGCGCAACAACCGTATCAAGAGCGCCACCATTCAGGAAGGTGCTGGCGGTACCGAGGTCGTAGCCACCACCACCGATGACCGCAAGATCCGCACTACGGCCACCTACCTCGATCGCGGTCTGGTGGGCGACCTGATCAACAACAACGTCAAGTTCGACGTCAAGCCGCGTGAAGAAGGCTCGCTGCTCATGACGCTGCTCGTGAGCTGGGGCCCCATGCTGCTGTTGATCGGCGTATGGGTGTACTTCATGCGCCAGATGCAGGGTGGCGGCAAGGGCGGCGCCTTCAGCTTCGGCAAGTCCAAGGCGCGCATGCTCGACGAGAACAGCAATACCGTCACCTTTGCCGACGTGGCTGGTGCCGATGAGGCCAAGGAAGAAGTCAAGGAAGTCGTGGACTTCCTCAAGGACCCCAACAAGTTCCAGAAGCTCGGCGGCCGCATTCCCCGCGGTCTGCTGCTGGTCGGCCCTCCCGGTACCGGCAAGACGCTGCTGGCCAAGTCCATCGCGGGCGAAGCCAAGGTGCCTTTCTTCTCGATCTCGGGTTCCGATTTCGTTGAAATGTTCGTCGGCGTGGGTGCGGCCCGCGTGCGCGACATGTTCGAGAACGCCAAGAAGAATGCGCCTTGCATCATCTTCATCGACGAAATCGACGCCGTCGGTCGCCAGCGCGGTGCCGGCATGGGCGGCGGCAACGACGAGCGCGAGCAGACACTGAACCAGATGCTGGTCGAGATGGACGGTTTCGAGACCAACCTCGGTGTGATCGTGGTGGCTGCAACCAACCGCCCCGACATTCTGGATGCGGCCTTGCTGCGCCCCGGTCGTTTCGACCGTCAGGTCTATGTGACGCTGCCCGATATCCGCGGCCGCGAGCAGATCCTGAACGTGCACATGCGCAAGATTCCCGTGGGCCAGGACGTGAACCCCGCCATCATTGCGCGCGGCACGCCCGGCATGTCGGGCGCCGATCTGGCCAACCTCTGCAACGAAGCTGCGCTGATGGCGGCACGCCGCAATGCGCGCACCGTGGAGATGCAGGACTTCGAGAAGGCCAAGGACAAGATCATCATGGGCCCCGAGCGCAAGACCATGGTCATGCCCGAGGAAGAGCGCCGCAACACGGCCTACCATGAAGCCGGCCATGCCCTCATCGGCAAGCTGCTGCCCAAGTGCGATCCCGTGCACAAGGTCACCATCATCCCGCGCGGCCGTGCGCTGGGCGTGACCATGAGCCTGCCCGAGAAGGACCGCTACTCCTATGACAAGGAGTACATGCTCAACCAGATCGCCATGCTGTTTGGTGGCCGTATCGCCGAAGAAGTCTTCATGAACCAGATGACGACTGGTGCGTCCAACGACTTCGAGCGCGCGACCCAGATCGCCCGTGACATGGTGACGCGCTACGGCATGAGCGATGCCCTGGGCACCATGGTCTATTCCGAGCAGGAAGGCGAACCTTTCCTGGGCCGTACCTTCAGCCGTGGCTCCAATCTGTCCGAGTCCACCATGCAGAAGGTGGACGACGAAGTGCGTCGCATCATCGACGAGCAATATGCTCTGGCGCGCAAGCTGATCGAAGACAACAGCGACAAGATGCATGCCATGGCCAAGGCCATGCTGGACTGGGAGACGATTGACGCCGAGCAGCTCAACGACATCATGGCAGGCAAGGAGCCTCGTCCTCCCAAGGACTGGACGCCTCGCAACCCACCCTCGTCGGATGGTGGCAATTCCTCGGGAGGCAATCCCGCATCGAATGCCGAGCCCTCGCCGACTACGGCTTGAGCGCCAAGCCTCACACACAAAAGGTCCCTCAGGGGCCTTTTGTTTTTGCACTCTCAGATATCGGAAGATTTATGTCGCAACAGTGGCAAACCTCGCGTTTTCTCTTGCAGCTCGACAAGCCTCAGGTCATGGGCATCGTGAATGTGACCCCGGATTCCTTTTCGGACGGAGGCAGGCATGCCGGTGTATCCCAGGCCATGGCCCATGCGGAGCTGCTTCTGGAGCAAGGGGCGCATATTCTGGATATAGGTGGCGAGTCCACCAGGCCGGGGTCGCCCGCTGTGAGTCTCGAAGACGAGCTGGCTCGCGTTCTGCCCGTGCTGCGTGAAGCCGTCAAGCTCAACGTGCCCATCTCCATCGATACCTACAAGCCCGAAGTCATGGCCGCGTCTCTGGATCTGGGGGCGGACATCATCAACGACATCTGGGCGCTGCGCCAGCCCGGTGCCTTCGAGGTGGTGAGCAGGCACGCCAGCTGTGGCGTGTGCCTGATGCATATGCACAAGACCCCGCAAGACATGCACCTGGAGCATATGCAGGGCGATGCCGTGGCTCAAGTTCGGGACTTTCTGCTGCAGGTGACTCAGCCTTTGCTCGATGCAGGCGTTGCTCGCTCCCGCATCGCCTGGGATTACGGTATTGGTTTCGGCAAGAGCGTGGTACAAAATTTTGCCTTGCTTGCACATCAGCGTGAGCTGCTGGGCCTAGACTTCCCCTTGCTGGCGGGTTGGTCGCGCAAGGGCTCGCTGGGGCAGGTGACCGGCCTGCCTGTGGATCAGCGCATGGTGCCCAGCGTCGCGGCGGCATTGCTGGCGGTCGAGCGTGGGGCCAAAATTGTGCGTGTCCACGATGTGAAGGATACGGTGGCTGCGCTGGCAGTCTGGCAGGCCATGCATGATGCGCAAGCGCTGCAGGCCTGATGACAGAGTATTGAATCTAAAAAGGACAACGAGAATATGGCACGACAGTATTTCGGCACCGACGGGATTCGCGGCACGGTGGGCAAGTCGCCAATCACGCCTGACTTTGCCCTGCGCCTGGCGCATGCCGTGGGGCGCGTGTTGCGTCGCACGCAAGAGCGCCCTCTGGTGCTGATCGGCAAGGACACCCGTATCTCTGGCTACATGCTGGAGAGCGCGCTCGAGTCGGGCTTCAACTCTGCCGGTGTCGATGTCATGTTGCTTGGCCCCTTGCCGACACCGGGCGTGGCCTATCTGACGCGTGCCCAGCGCGCCAGCCTGGGGGTGGTGATCAGCGCCAGCCACAACCCGTTTTATGACAACGGCATCAAGTTCTTCAGTGCCGAGGGCACCAAGCTGCCTGATTCCTGGGAAGAGGATGTGGAGGCCGCTCTCAAGGAAGACCCCGTCTGGGTGGATTCAGCCTCTTTGGGCAAGGCGCGACGTCTGGCCGATGCCGCCGGCCGTTATATCGAGTTCTGCAAAAGCACTTTCGATCACAGCCTGTCGTTGCGGGGCCTGAAGATCGTAGTGGATGCGGCCCATGGCGCGGCCTATCAGATTGCTCCCAAGGTCTTTCACGAGCTGGGTGCCAATGTGGTGGAAATCGGCTGCTCCCCGGACGGCCTGAACATCAACGAGGGAGTTGGCGCGACCCATCCCGAAGCGCTGGTGAGGGCGGTGCGTGCCAACAATGCCGACTATGGCGTGGCGCTGGACGGCGATGCCGACCGTCTGCAACTGGTCGATGCGCAAGGCCGTCTCTACAACGGCGACGAGTTGCTCTATCTCATGGCGGCCGATCGTCTGGCTCGCGGCGACGTAGTCAGCGGTGTGGCGGGAACCCTGATGACCAATATGGCGGTGGAGCAGGCGCTCAAGGAGCAGGGCGTGGGTTTTGTCCGTGCCAAGGTGGGAGACCGCTATGTTCTGGAGGCGCTCAATGCCAAGGGCTGGCAGCTGGGCGGCGAAAGCTCGGGCCACCTGCTGGCGCTGGACAAGCACACGACCGGTGACGGCCTGGTCAGTGCACTGCAGGTGCTGCAAGCCTGCGTGCGCTCGAAGAAGACCATTGCCCAGTGGCTGGAGTCCGTGAAGCTGTTCCCCCAGGTCATGATCAATGTGCGCTTGCAGCCTGGCCAGGACTGGAAGAGCAACGCCAAGCTGCCTGGTGAGCAGGCAGCGGTCGAAAAGCTGCTGGGCAGCGACGGCCGTGTGCTGATCCGTCCCAGCGGTACCGAGCCCCTGGTGCGAGTCATGGTCGAGGCCAGGAGTGCGGACATGGCCAGCAACTGTGCCGAGCGTCTGGCCGAGGTGGTCAGGGCCAGCTGAAGCTGCGCAAACCCTGATGACTGTCATGAACAACGATGACAGTCATCTTTTGGTCATCTAATTGTCATAAACCATGGGCAGACTGCGGACATGCCCTCAGGGGCGCTTCAAGCTTTCGCAGGCTGCTGCCACATGTCCCAATCCGTATCTGGTTCCGACTCTTTTTTTTCCACTTCCATCACTTCATCTTCAGGGCAGGATCCGGTTGCAGTTTCCCCAGTGACCTCGCAGACCGATAGTCAGGCGCATGAGGCGGGACCCGCATCCCTGGGTCTGGCGCATATCTCGCTTGTGCCTCCCGTCACGACGGCGGTCGACAACTGCGCGAGCGAACCGGCTGCAGTTGCGCAAGCCGGGGCGGCCGGGCACCATGGTGTGCCCGGTGCCGTTTCTGACGCAGCGACACCGGCCCCTGCAAAAGCGCCGCGCCGACGCCGAGCGGCGTCCAAGAACGAGGTAGCCATGCCGCCTGTGATCGAGCCGACTCTGGAGCTGCTGGACCGCGATCAAAGCATTCTGGTCTTCAATGAGCGCGTGCTGAACTGGGCCGAGCGCGAGGATGTGCCGCTGCTCGAGCGCCTGCGCTATCTGTGCATCGTGTCTTCCAATCTCGACGAGTGGTTCGAGGTGCGCTGTGCACCTCATGTCTCGGCCGCCAAGGTCGGTGATGAACAGGGGCCTTACTCGCGCGCCAGCTTCGAGCGACTGATGACCACGGCCCACGGCCTGGTGGCCAAGCAGTACCAGCTCTATAACCAGTCCATCATTCCCGCGTTCGACAAGCATGCGATTCGCCTGGTTTCTCACGGCGAGCGTAGCGTGGCGCAGCGCAAATGGGTGCGCGAGTACTTCATGCGCGAGGTGCAGCCCCTGCTGATGCCGGTGGGGCTCGATCCGTCGCATCCCTTCCCGCAGGTCGCCAACAAGGCCTTGAATTTCATCGTGCGCCTCAATGGCGTGGATGCCTTCGGGAGGGCCAATGAAGTGGCCATCGTCAAGGTGCCGCGTGCCTTGCCGCGCCTGATCCGTCTGCCCGAGAAGATCTCGGGCAAGCAAAAGCTGTTTGTCAGCATCTCCAGCGTGGTGCGTGCCCATCTGGCCGAGCTGTTCCCGGGGCGCGAAGTGTCGGAGTTCTCGCAGTTCCGTGTCACCCGCCACTCCGATCTGGCCGTGGACGAAGACGATGTGGTGGATCTGCGCATGGCCCTGCGCCAGGGCCTGCACCACCGTCACTACGGTCAGGCCGTGCGTCTGGAGGTGTCCTCGTCCTGCTCTGTGGTGCTCTCTGACCTGCTGCTGGAGCAATACGGCCTGCCGGCCGAGGCGCTGTTCCGCGTCAAGGGGCCGGTGAATCTGGTGCGCCAGATGCAGCTGATCGATCTGGTCGACGACCCGGCCCTGCTGTTTCCCAAGTGGAAGCCGGCCTGGCCCACGCAGCTCGTGCCAGGCCGATCCATCCTGGCGCAGATGCGCAAGAGCGACATCATCATCCATCAGCCCTTCGAGAGTTTCGATGGCGTGCTGGAGTTGCTGCGCGAGGCCGTGAACGATCCGCAGGTGCTGGCCATCAAGCAGACCATCTACCGCACGGGCACCGACTCCGAGATCATGAGCCTGCTGGCCGAGGCCGTGAGCCGCGGCAAGGAGGTGCTGGCCGTGCTGGAGCTCAAGGCGCGCTTTGACGAAGAGGCCAATATCAACTGGGCGGAAAAGCTGGAGTCGCTGGGCGTGCAGGTGGTGTACGGCGTGGTCGGCCTCAAGACCCATGCCAAGATGCTGCTCATCACGCGCCGTGAAAAGCGCAACAACCAGCTCAAGCGCTATGCCCATCTGTCCACGGGCAACTACAACGCCCGCAGCGCGCGCCTTTACACCGACATCAGCCAGCTGACCTGCGATGACGAGATCACGGCCGATATGGATGCGGTATTTCGCCACCTGTCCAGCCATAACACCATGCCCAAGCTGCAAAAGCTGGTCATGGCGCCGTTCCATCTGCAAAACCGCATGTTGGAGCTGATCGGCCTGGTGGCCGCCGCAGCGGCGCGGGGCGAGAAGGCACGCATGGTGCTCAAGATGAATGCGCTGACCGACGAGCCCCTGATTCGCGCCCTGGTCGAGGCCGGCCGCAAGGGCGCACAGATCGATCTCATCGTGCGCGGCTCATGCATGCTGCCGGCGCAGCGCCCGGGCGTGACGGACAATATCCGCGTGCGCTCCATCATCGGCCGTTTTCTGGAGCATTCACGCGTCTTCTACTTTGCCTGGGGCCAGGAAGAAGAGCTGCTGCTGTCCAGTGCCGACTGGATGAATCGCAATATGCTCAGCCGCGTGGAGCTGGCCTGGCCGGTGCTTGACAAAAAGCTGCGCCAGCGTGTGATCGACGAGTGCCTGGTGGCCTATCTGGGCGACGACCGCGATGCCTGGACGCTGGATGCCTCGGGCGTTTACCAAAAGCCCGCGCGTCCGCTGGAGGGCAAGGGCGCCCAACAGGCCCTGATGGTGCGCTATGGTGGCAAGAGCGTTTGAATACTCTGAAAAGAGGAGCTTCTTGCGCCTGATATGCAATGTTTTCAGATATTTTTAGTATTGAAATCAATGTTTGACAGGTGCTTGCAGCTATCTTTTTGAAGGGCTCTGCAGAGCAAAAAAGGGACTGCCGCGCAGTCCCTTTGCCTTTTGCAGACCGCAGCGGCCTGGCAGGTGATATCAGCGCAGCTGCAGCTTGAGGCTCCAGGGCGTCTTGCTCCAGGCCATGGCTTCCTCCTCGAGCAGGCGGGCGGATTGCGGGTAGGTCAGCATCCAGCCCGAGGGTGTGGAGAGCTTGCATTCCGAGCCCGAACGCTTGATCTGCATGCCCTGCATGTCAGGGTCGCGGCGGGTATGGCTCAACTGCACGGCAATGCGAAGTGCCATCAGCGGCAGGGCCAGCTGCGGCTCTTCGATGGCGTCCTCCAGCTTGCGCAGCTTGCCCTGGTGACCCAGCACCAGCTGGCAGATGCGCTGGCGCAGCTCGGGCTCCCAGGTGGCCAGACCGCAATGCTCGACAATGTAGGCGCCGTGGCGGTGATAGTCGCTCAGGGCCACGCGCATGCCCACCTCGTGCAGCTGCGCGGCAATGGCCAGGGCCTGAGTGCTCAGCGGCGCGGTTTCTGCGGGCAGGATTTGCTGGCACAGCTGGGTGGCAATGCGCTGAACGCGCTGGGCATGGGGTACGTCCACGCCAAAGTCCAGTTGCAGTGCGCCGACTTCCGCGGCTTCCTTGTCGGCAGGGGGCTCATGGTCGAGCAGGTCGTGCAAAGCTCCCTGGCGCAGTGCGCCCTGTGCGACTTCCAGCTCGGTAATGCCCAGCAGGTCGACCACGGCCATCATCACGCTGATGCCGCCAGCGACCACCGGGCGGCGATCTTCCTTGAGGCCCGGCATGCGCAGGCGCTCCACATGACCGATGTCCAGCAGCAGCTCGTAGAGGTAGCGCAGCTTGGCGGGCGTGATCACCTGCCCGTCCAGGCCCTGGGCCGTGAGAGCGTCCGCCACGGCGTTGGCCGTGCCGGAGGAGGCATAGGCGCAGTCCCAGGCCGTGCCCGGGTAGGCGAACTGGGCCTGGGTCAGGCATTGCTTGGCGGCGGCAACGGCGGCCTGGAAGTTGGCCTTGTTCAGTGCGCCGTCGCTGAAGAAGCGGCTGCTCCAGGAGACGCTGCCCAGTGCGAACGATGCCACTTGCAGAGGCTGGCTGTGCTGGCCGATGATGATTTCGGTGGAGCGTCCGCCAATGTCGATGACCAGGCGTTTTTGCTGGCTGGGCGGCAGCGAACTGGCCACGCCGCGATAGATCAGCCGGGCTTCCTCCTCGCCGGCAATGACTTCGATGGGAAAGCCCAGCAACTGGCTTCCACGCGTCACGAATTCTTCGGCATTCAGTGCCTCGCGCAGGGTCTGGGTGGCTACAGCGCGGACATGCGAGGCATCAAAGCCCCTGAGGCGCTCGCCAAAGCGAGCCAGGCACTCCCAGCCGCGCTCCATGGCTTCGCGGGAGAGTTCCTGGCGCGAGTTCAGGCCATTGCCCTGGCGCACGGTTTCCTTGAGGTATTCCACACGCTCGATGCGTTGATGCGAGCCGATGCGGCCTATTTCAAGGCGAAAACTGTTGGAGCCAAGGTCTACGGCGGCAAGCAGCGATTCAGGAGCCATTTCTGAGCCAATCAATGCGTTGTTGTTATGCGGGTTGGGGCACGGGCAGAGCATGAGCGTGATGGAACAGGCGACACATGCACCGGGCAGTGGAATATGCAATACGGGCCGTCATCGAGCTTGCGGGGCGTGGGGTTCAACCTCTGCCAAGTCAGGTATTTGCAGGTATTTGCCGGGTTGGGCCGCCGGAGTGCGCTCACGCTGTGTGACAGACTATGTCATACATTGCCGGTGATCAGACTCCAGCCTTGCGACAAGCTGTTACCCGGGTCTGCGGGTCAAGGCTCAGCAGTTTGCGAATGAAATATGACACTCGCATGACCGCTTTGGAGCTCTTTCACTCGGTTGCGCCTTGAAATTTTCGTGTCACGACCTTGTCATAAAAGGTTTTTAAAGTTCACTCCATCGAATCTTTCAACCCTAAGAGGTCGTTTCATGAAGTTGTCCTTGATTCACGTTCTGGTGGCTGGTGCTCTGTCTGCAGCGGGTATTGCCAACGCCAGCCAGGAAGCCACAGGTGCCGGTGCGAGCTTCCCGGCTCCTCTGTATTCCAAGTGGGCTGCCGACTATCACAAGGCCACCGGCGTCAAGATTAACTATCAGTCCGTGGGTTCCAGCGCCGGTGTCAAGCAGATCGAAGCCAAGACCGTGGACTTCGGTGCTTCCGATGAACCCCTGAAGGATGACGAACTGGCCAAGAAGGGCCTGGTTCAGTTCCCCACCGTGATCGGCGGCATTGTTCCCGTGGTCAACATCAAGGGCGTGGCTCCCGGCCAGCTGAAGCTGTCGGGCCAGGTGCTGGGCGATATCTACCTGGGCAAGATCTCCAAGTGGAATGACCCCGCCATCACGGCACTGAACCCCGGTGTGGCGCTGCCTGACGCCGCTATCGCTCCCGTGCGCCGCGCTGACGGCTCCGGCACCACCTTCGGCTTCACCAACTACCTCTCCAAGGTCAATGCCGAGTGGAAGGAAAAAGTGGGCGAGGGCAAGGCCGTGAACTGGCCCACCGGTGCCGGCGGCAAGGGTAATGAAGGCGTTGCCGCCTTCGTGGGTCGCCTGCCCAACTCCATCGGCTATGTCGAGTACGCCTATGTGAAGCAGAACAAGCTGACCTACACACAGCTGCAGAACAAGGAAGGCACTTTTGTCTCTCCTGACGACGAGACTTTCAAGGCGGCTGCTGCTGGCGCTGACTGGGCCAAGAGCTTCTACCAGATTCTGACCAACCAGCCCGGCAAGAACGCCTGGCCCATCACCTCGGCAACCTTCATCCTGATGCACAAGACTCAGGAAAAGCCTGCTCAGGCCGCCACCTCGCTGAAGTTCTTCGACTGGGCTTACAAGCAAGGTGACAAGACTGCCGCAGACCTGGACTATGTGCCCATGCCCGACGCTGTCAAGAACGTGATCTACAAGTCCTGGAACGACATCAAGGACGCTTCGGGCAAGGTTGTTTCCAAGTAATTTCGTGTCATCAGTGAGCAGCGGGCTGCCGTGCCGGACGGTATGTTCGCTGCTTGTTTCAACCCTTTGCGAATAAAGGCGCTCACGTGTCCACTACGTCGCCCTCCAGTTCGCTGGCTGCAGCCCCCACCGATGCCGCCAAGCGACGCTCTCCTTCTCCGCCACGTGCTCCGATGATCTCGGGACGTATGGCGGATCGTTTGTTTGGTGGCCTGGCACGCAGCGCAGCAATTTTGACGCTGGTGCTGCTGTTGGCCATCATGGTTTCGCTGATTTTCGGCGCCTGGCCCGCCATCTCCGAATATGGTCTGAGCTTTCTGACCAGCAGTGTCTGGGACCCCGTGCAGGATCAATACGGCGGTCTGGTCATGATTTACGGCACGCTGGCCACTTCGGCCATCGCGCTCATCATTGCAGTGCCCGTGAGCTTCGGCATTGCCCTGTTTCTGACGGAACTCTCGCCCGCCTGGCTCAAGCGCCCTCTGGGCACTGCCATCGAGTTGCTGGCCGCAGTTCCCTCCATTGTTTACGGCATGTGGGGCCTGATGGTGTTCGGCCCCGTGCTGGCCACCTATGTGCAGCAGCCCCTGCAGAACCTGCTGACCGGTGTGCCCTATCTGGGCGCTTTTGTTTCCGGCCCTCCCGTGGGTATCGGTATTTTGTCGGCCGGCATCATTCTGGCCATCATGATCATCCCCTTCATCGCCTCCGTGATGCGCGATGTGTTCGAAGTCACGCCGGCGCTGCTCAAGGAGTCGGCCTACGGTCTGGGCTCCACGACCTGGGAAGTGGTCTGGAAAGTGGTGCTGCCCTATACCAAGACCGGCGTGCTGGGCGGTGTCATGCTGGGCCTGGGCCGCGCACTGGGCGAGACCATGGCCGTGACCTTTGTGATCGGCAACATGAACCAGCTCAATTCCCTGTCCGTGTTCGAGGCCGCGAACAGCATCACTTCGGCGCTGGCCAATGAGTTTGCCGAAGCGGGCGAGGGCCTGCATCAGGCCTCGCTGATCTATCTGGGTCTGGTGCTGTTCTTCATCACCTTCGTGGTGCTGGCCTGCTCCAAGCTGCTGCTCAACCGTCTGCAGAAGAACGAAGGAGCTCGCTCATGAGCCCGACCTCCACCTCCACCAAAATGCTCGACGCAGCCGATCTGGCTGCGGTGCGTCAGGCCAAGTACAACAAGCGCAAGCGCCTGAATCAGGTCGCGCTGACCCTGTCCATGGCCGCCATGCTGTTTGGCGTGTTCTGGCTGGTCTGGATTCTCTGGGAAACCATTCGCCAGGGCCTGGGCGGTCTGAACTTCGCACTGTTCTCGCAGATGACGCCTCCTCCCAACGAGGAGGGCGGTATTGCCAATGCCATCTGGGGCTCGCTGATGATGGTGGCGCTGGCCACTTTCGTGGGCACGCCTATCGGCGTGATGGCCGGGGTCTATCTGGCCGAGTACGACAAAAAGGGCTGGCTGGCTTCCACCACCCGCTTCGTCAACGACATTCTGCTGTCGGCACCCTCCATCGTCATCGGTCTGTTTGTCTATACCGTGGTGGTGGTGCGCTTCAAGAGCTTCTCCGGCATGGCCGGCGTGATCGCGCTGGCGCTGATCGTGATTCCCGTGGTCATCCGCACCACGGAAAACATGCTGGTGCTGGTTCCCGCCAGCCTGCGTGAAGCAGCTTATGCGCTGGGTACGCCCAAGTGGAAGGTCATCATCATGGTGACCTTGCGCGCAGCCCGCGCCGGCGTGATTACCGGTGTGCTGCTGGCAGTGGCTCGTATTGCTGGCGAGACCGCTCCGCTGCTGTTCACGGCGCTGAACAACCAGTTCTGGAATGCCGACATGAGCAAGCCCATGGCCAGCCTGCCGGTCACCATCTTCAAATTTGCCATGAGCCCGTATGAGAACTGGCAGCAACTGGCCTGGGCCGGTGTCTTCCTCATCACTGTGGCTGTGCTGGGTCTGAATATCCTGGCGCGTTTCATCACCCGCCAGAAATAATTCGAAAGTTCAAGATCATGACTGCAACCACTGCTCCCGCCAACATCAAGCTGGCCGTGCGCGACCTGAACTTCTACTACGGCAAGTTTCACGCGCTGAAGAACATCAATCTCGATATTCCCGAGAAGAAGGTCACGGCCTTCATCGGCCCCTCGGGCTGCGGCAAGTCCACGCTGCTGCGCACCTTCAACCGCATGTTCGAGCTCTATCCCGAGCAGCGCGCCGAAGGTCAGATCATGCTGGACGGCGACAATCTGCTGACCAGCAAGCAGGATGTGGCACTGATTCGTGCCAAGGTCGGCATGGTGTTCCAGAAGCCCACGCCGTTCCCCATGTCCATTTATGACAACATCGCTTTCGGCGTGAAGCTGTTCGAGAATCTCAACGCCTCGGACATGGACGACCGCGTGGAGTGGGCGCTGCGCAAGGCAGCACTGTGGAACGAAGTCAAGGACAAGCTGCAGCAAAGCGGCTCGGGTCTGTCGGGCGGTCAGCAGCAGCGTCTGTGCATCGCTCGCGGCATTGCCATCAAGCCCGAAGTGCTGTTGCTGGACGAGCCCTGCTCGGCGCTGGACCCCATCTCCACGGCCAAGATCGAGGAGCTGATTGCGGAGCTGAAGAACGACTACACCGTGGTCATCGTGACACACAACATGCAGCAGGCCGCCCGTTGCAGCGACTACACGGCCTATATGTATCTGGGGGATCTGGTGGAGTTTGGCGACACCGAAAAAATGTTCTTCAAGCCCCAGCGCAAGGAAACGGAAGACTACATCACAGGCCGCTTCGGCTAAGGACTTAAAAATGACAGAAAAACATTTGTCCACGCAGTTCGACTCCGAACTCAATCGTGTCTCGGCACGCGTCATGGAGCTGGGCGGTCTGGTCGAGTCGCAGATCAGCAATGCCGTCTATGCACTGACCAGCTTCAGCACCGAAGCGGTTGAGCAGGTCATCAGCACCGAGCAGCGCGTCAATGCCATGGAGGTCGAGATCGACCATGAGCTGTCGTCCATCATTGCGCGCCGCCAACCCACGGCTCGCGACCTGCGCCTGCTGATCGCCTTCTCCAAGGCCACGGCCAATCTGGAGCGCATGGGCGACGAAGCCTGCAAGATGGCCCGTATGGTCAAGTCCATCATCGAAAGCGGCGCTGCCCGTTCGCTGCCCAGCGGCGAGTTGCGCATGGCTGCACAGATGGCCTCCGAGCTGCTGCGCAAGACCCTGGATGCCTTCGCCCGACTGGACACCAAGGCGGCAGTGGCCATCTTGCGTGAAGACGACCTGATCGACGAAGAGTTCGACGGCTTTGTGCGCAAGCTCATCACCTACATGATGGAAGATCCGCGCACCATCTCCGCCAGCCTGGACCTGCTGTTCCTGGCCAAGGCCATCGAGCGTATCGGCGACCACTCCAAGAACGTGGCCGAGCTGATCATCTACCTGGTCGAGGGCAAGGATGTGCGCCATCAGACCATGGCTGAAATCGAATCTGCGGTGTTGTAAGACGGAGGCTACTCAGGGATGAAGAAGATGCCCATGGTCCTCATCGTGGAGGACGAACCTGCGATTGCAGAGTTGATCGCGGTCAATTTGAGGCATAACGGCTTCCAGCCCGTCTGGGCGGAAGACGGTGTTTCGGCGCAGCGCGAGCTTGATGCCGTGCTGCCCGACGTGATTTTGCTCGACTGGATGCTGCCCGGGGCCAGCGGTCTGTCTCTGGCCCGCAAATGGCGTGCCGACAGCCGCACCAAGGCCGTGCCCATTCTCATGCTGACGGCGCGTGGCGACGAGCCCGACAAGGTGGCGGGCCTGGATGCCGGTGCGGATGACTACATCACCAAGCCTTTCTCCACCCAGGAGCTGCTGGCCCGCATTCGTGCCGTGCTGCGCCGTCGTGCGCCTGAGCAGGTGCAGGACAAGGTCAGCATTGGCGAGCTGGTGCTGGATGCTGCGGCCCACCGCGTGAGCTGGCAGGGCGATCTGCTCAAGATCGGTCCCACCGAGTTCAAGCTGCTCAACTATCTGATGAAGCACCCCGAGCGTGTGCACAGCCGTGCGCAGTTGCTCGACAAGGTCTGGGGCGATCATGTCTTCATTGAGGAGCGCACCGTGGACGTGCACGTCAAGCGCTTGCGAGAATCGCTGGGTGTGGCGGGTGTTCTGATTGAGACCGTGCGCGGCGCGGGCTACCGTTTCAGCGCCCAGGCCATGGCCTGACAGCACTTCCCCCCGAACCTCGGCCCGGCCTGGCTGGGTCGTCAAAAATCACAACTGAAAGCAAATATGGGGTGGCGTGGTTTTCGATTGTTGGCTTCTCAGGTCGCGGCAGCCATGGTGGTATGGCTGCTGTGGGCCTATCTCGTTGCACCCGGTGCGACGGTGCTGCAGCAATGCGTGGCGGCCATGACGGGCGCCTTGATCGGCGGCTGGATATGGTGGCTGGTGGACAGCTGGAATGGCGCGCGGCTGCTGCGCTGGCTGCGCCAGTCGGAGCTGGGCGCGGTGCCCAATCTGGCAGGGATCTGGGGCGAGGCCAGCGTGCGCATGCGCCGCTGGATTCGCCAGAGCGTGCAGCAGGTGCAGCAGGGCGACCAGCGGCTCAATGACATTCTGTCTGCCTTGCAGGCCAGTCCCAATGGTGTGGTCCTGCTCGATGCACAGGGCCGCATCGAATGGTGCAATCAGATTTCCGCCAAGCAGTTCGGCTTTGATGCCGAGCGCGATGTGCTGCAAAGCATCGGTAATCTGGTGCGAGATCCTCAGTTCAGTGCCTATTTTGCGGCGCAGGACTTCAGTCATGATCTGGTCATGCAGGGGCGCGAAAGCACACCTTCGCGGCCGGTCAAGCTGTCGGTGCAGCTCTACGGCTACGGTGAAGGGCGCAAGCTGCTGCTGGCGCGCGATGTGACGGCGCTGGAGCAGGCCGAGGCCATGCGCCGCGACTTCGTGGCCAATGTCTCGCACGAAATCCGCACGCCTCTGACCGTGCTGGCCGGTTTTGTCGAGACCCTGCAGAACCTGCCGCTCGAGGAAGACGAGCGCAGGCGCTATCTGGAGCTGATGGCCCAGCAGGCCGAGCGCATGCAGCATCTGGTGGAAGACTTGCTGACCTTGTCGCGTCTGGAGGGAAGCCCGCTGCCCAGCAACAATGACTGGGTGTCGGTGGCGCAACTGCTCAATCGCTGTGAGAACGAGGCTCGTGGCCTGTCCAATGCCTTGACGCGCAAGCAGGCCAAACCCCATGTGCTGAACTTTCCTGATGAGCAGGCGCTGCGGCAGGCCGGAGATCTGGCAGGCGCGAGTGCAGAGCTGCACAGTGCGTTTTCCAATCTGCTGGCCAATGCCATGCGCTACACGCCGGCTGGCGGGCAGATCGATGTGCGCTGGCAACTGCTGCCCGATGGATCGGCCCGCTTTGCCGTCAAGGACTCCGGCCCTGGCATCGACGAAAAGCATGTGTCGCGCCTGACGGAGCGCTTTTATCGCGTGGATCGCAGCCGCTCACGTGACACGGGCGGCACCGGCCTGGGGCTGGCCATCGTCAAGCATGTGCTGCAGCGGCATGGCGCAAGGCTCAGTATTGAGAGTGAGCTGGGCAAGGGTTCGGAATTCGCCGTCACCTTCCCGCCCAGCCGTGTGCGGGCAGTTGCTGAAGCGCCCGCCAAGGCACTTTCTCACTAGGAGGCTCCAGGCTGGGTCTGCGGCTTTGGAGGTCGTATGGCTCTGTGCAAAATGCTGCTGAAGGCCATGGCCGTGACAAACAGGGCTGCCGCGCTGCAAACCCAGAAGGGCATGGGCGTGGCCTGCCAGTCCAGCCAGCCTTCGGCTGCTTGCCATCGGTAGGTCAGCCAGTGGCCAAGGCCCAGGCCGCCGCCCCACAGCAGCAGGCAATAGATCACCAGAGGCGCCACGGTCACGCGATAGCAGCGCAGCACGAAAATGCAATAGGTCTGCACGCAGTCCGCCACATGGTATGCAGCCACGCAGATCAGCAGCCAGGACGTCATTGCCAGCACCCGCGGGGAGTCGGTGTAGATGTCTGCAATCCAGGTGCGAGCGATCAAGAGCGTAGCAGCTGTCGCAATACCGATGAGCAGAGCAAGCTTGAAACACTGTTGAATCAGTGTCCTGGCCTGGGCTTCGTCACCGGCGCCGCGCCAGTAGCTGACGCGGGCGCTGGTCGCAATGGCCAGAGACAGCGGCACCATATAGCAGATGGCGGCCAGATTGGCGGCGATCTGGTGGCTGGCGGACGAGAGCGAGCCCTGCCTTGCCACATACAGGGCCATGAGGGTGAAGGAGGTGACTTCCACCAGAATGGCCAGGCCTGCAGGAATGCCGAGGCGGCAGAAATGGCCCAGTTGCCGCCAGTCAGGGCGCTCCAGCTTCTGCCAAAGCGCCAGCGGAGCATAGAAATCCTGAGTGCGCATCAGCCACAGGGCCACGGCAAACATGGTGTAGTTGACCAGCAGCGTGGCCAGTGCGCAGCCCACTGCTCCCAGGGGCGCAAGCCCCAGCCCGCCAAAGGTGAACCAGATGGACAAGGGGATCTTGATCAGCAGCGAGATGAGTTGCAGCCAGGTGACCAGCTTGGGGTGGCCTAGCGCCTGGTTGAGCGCGCTGTAGATGCGAAACAGCAGCGCCGGTGGCAAGCCCCAGGCCAGTACGGCGAGATAGCGCTTGACCTCCAGTTGCAGTGCATCGGGCACATCAGTCCAGCGCAGCAGTGCGCCGGGCATGAGCAGCACCGCCATGCCGAGCACGCAGGCCAGCGCACACAGATACATGGACTGGCGCAGCGAATGACCTATGGCCAGGGGCTGACCGGCGCCGCGCTGCTCGGACCACAAGGGCAGAAGAGCCTGAAAAATGCCCATCAGCGAGGCATAGACGCTGATGAAAATGGCCGACCCTACGGAGAGGGCGGCCACGGCATCGTTGGAATAGCGGCTGGCCACGATGGTGTCGGTGGTGCCAAAGGCCATGACGGCCAGCTGCCCGGCCAGCACGGTGCCCGCATGCCGTCCTATGTACTGCAATTCGCCCTTCATGGGGCTTTGGGGCCGGTGTACTTGAGCAGTACCAGGACTTCCTTTTGGCCTGCCAGACGGGTGATGCGGCTGACTTCGCTCCAGCCCTGGCGCAGCTTGCGATTGTGATCGCCCGCCCAGCGGTCTGCGTCGACCAGCGCCCAGCCGCAGTCGCCGGGATTGCTGCGGCGCAATAGCGCCGTATCCACATGGGTGTAGTAGCGCACGGCCGCAATCTGCGAACGGCCCAGGCCGTAGGTCAGCACGCAGCTTGTGGCGCCGTTCTGCCTGAGTTCGCCGCCCAGCTGTGTCATCTGGAATTCATAGCTGCGAGCATGATCCAGCGGCTCCATCCAGAGTGTGGACAGCAGCACCCAGCTCAGTGTGGCGCCGCCGGCCGGAAGCACCAGGCTCTTCCAGATGGCTGCACGATTGCGCGAGGTGCGCCAGATCACCAGCACAAACCAGCCGGCAGTGGCGATCAACGCCACGATGACCGTGGGCCAGGAGATGCTGGCCTCGAATTGCGGAGCCAGACGCGCAATATTGGCGGCGATCTTGGGCGGGAATCCGGTCTGAAACGCCAGCCAGACCACCCAGATGGCAATCGCGGATGCCGTAAAGAACAGCAGCGTGAACCAGTCGATCAGCGCGCTGATGCTGCGGCGGAAAGTGGGCAGGGCGAAGGCGGCCAGGGTGGCGATGGCGGGAAGTCCCAGCAGCAGTGCCCGATCGGCCGGGGTGCTGCTCAGGCAGGCAGCCACCGGGACTGTGGCAAACAGCAGGGCGATGGACAGATGCGGGTTGTGGCCGGGGTAGGCAATCTGGCGGCGCCAGACCCACAGCGTCCACAAAGCCAGGGGCCAGGCAGGCCAGCAGAACCACAGCAGCAGTTGCAGCAGGGCATCCCAGTCCTTGAACGAGTCCACCAGATGCCAGACCCATTGATCCAGAGCCGTGGTCAGGCTTGCTGCGAGCACCGTGGCGGCCAGCCAGGCTGCGGCCCAGGCGCGGGCCTGACGGTGGGCGCGGCCGGGATTGTCGCCCCAACTGCGCTGTGTGAAGGCGATCACGCTGCCACCCAGTCCGAACAGCACGGAAAGAGTGGGGGCGCCGCTCAGGGCCAATCCCAGCAGGCCGAATAGCAGTGCCGCGGCTGACTTCCTGGGGTGATAGGCCATGGCCGCCGCTGCAAAAAACAGCAGTGCCGTGCAGCCCAGCTGCGTGACATAGCTGGTGGTTTCATGCGAGAGCTGCGCCAGGCCCAGGCAGGCAACCAGGGCCAGCAAAGCCGCATCGGCCATGGCGCGGGCATAGTCGATCAGCTGGGCTTCCCCGCCAAAGGCAAAGGCCACGGGCTGCGCCCCGGGGGTGCGTGCAAGGTAATAGGCTCCCCACCAGGTGGCGCCCAGGGTCACGATCAGCAAGGCGATGAAGGGCAGGCGCGCCGCCATCTCGGCGCCAAGCAGCCACTCGAAACCCTGCAAGGACAAGGCACCCAGCCAGTAGGGCAGCAGGCCGTCCATGCTGGGAGCCAGGCCCGAGAGCTTGGGGGCCAGCCAGTCGGTCTTGCCCAGCGCCAGCTCGCGCATATAGCCAAAGGCCTCCATATCGTTGGAGCGCCAGGGGCCACGCATGACAAAGCCGGGAATCACATAGGCCAGGCACAGCAAAAGCAGGGCCCAGCGCGGCAGGCGGCGTACAGCGCTTTGGGCAACAATGGCAGGTGTGGGCTGGTTCACGCAGTCAATCCGGTAGCGGCTGTGCGAATTTGCACGGCCAGATCAGGCGAAAGCGCTTGAAGTCAAAGCGCTTGGTGCTCCGATGATAGGAGCATTGGGATTCCGTGGGGCGGCACCCAAAAAAAGAAAAAGGCAGCACGGTTGCCCGGGCTGCCTTTTCAGCAAAAAAGTAAGAATTACTTCTTGCCGAAGCGGTTGCGGAACTTCTCCACGCGGCCACCCATGTTGTCCACCGACTTTTGTGTGCCAGTGTAGAAGGGGTGCGATTCAGAAGTGGTATCCAGCTTGAACAGAGGGTACTCTTTACCTTCGAAGTTTTCGGTTTCCTTGGTGGAAACGCAAGAACGTGTCACGAACTTGAAGCCGTTGGACATGTCAACGAACAGAACTTCGCGGTAATTGGGGTGAATGCCTTCTTTCATGATCTTTCCTTTGGTCAAGTGCGGGAGCCGCACCAGCCTGTCCGGTGTACTTTCCGCATAAAAGCTCTCCATTATTGCACACAATGGGAAAACAGTACCGCATGCGTCAGCAGGCGGCGGTGTGCGTTCAGCTTGCAAACCATGGCCGATAGCTTCGGCGGAAGGCCCGATCCAGGCAAGGCTGCGGAGTTCTTCTAGCTGCGGCAGCCCGGTGTTTGGAGCCGGCTTGCGCATGCCGGAGCGCTTCCGGCTGCGAGAGCTTGATGTGGCTCAACTCCCGGCAGGGCGTGACTAGGCAACAACTTCTGCAGCGCATAAGATGTTGCGTTATTGCCATGCAGCAAAAAGGGGCCGCTATGGTTGACCGCGAGGCCGAAGCTCAGTTCAGTTCCAGCCAGCAGCTTGATCAAGCTGTGCGTGCGATGTGGGCGCAGCAGTGGCTGTCGGTTTCCCCCGAGTCCCAATGGCAGGCCTGGATGGATTGGGCCGGCAATCTTGCCATCAGCCCGGGCAAGCGTCTGGATCTGGCAAGGCTGGCGCTGGAGGAATGGATCAGGCTTTGTTATGGCGGGCCACAGACGCAGGAGGCGGAGCGTCTCTTTCAGGCTCCTGAATGGAGGCAATGGCCGTTCAATGTCATCAGTGCGGGCTTTGCTGCTCAGCAGCGCTGGTGGCAGGCCGCCACCCAAGGTGTTCCGGGTGTTGAAAGACATCACGAGCGTCTGGTCGGGTTCTGGAGCAGGCAGTGGCTGGATATGCTTTCGCCCGCGAATTTTTTTGCCACCAACCCGATAGTTCTGGAACGTACCGTCAAAGAGGGCGGGGCGAATCTGGTGCGTGGCTTCCAGTACCTGATGGAAGATGTGCATGCGCAGCTGGCAAACAAGCCGCCTGCAGGCTGCGAGGGGTATCAGGTGGGGCGCGATGTGGCCGTCACCGCTGGCAAGGTGGTGCTGCGCAACCAGTTGATGGAGCTGATCCAGTACGCGCCGACAACCGACAAGGTCCATCCCGAGCCGGTATTGATCATGCCGGCCTGGATCATGAAGTACTACATCCTGGATCTTTCGCCACACAATTCGCTGATCAAGTATCTGGTCGATCAGGGGCATACGGTGTTCTGCGTCTCCTGGAAGAACCCTGATGCCGGCGATCGAGATCTGGGCATGGACGACTATATCGAGCTGGGCTGGCGCGCGGCGCTGGATGTCGTCACGGCCATCGTGCCGGGGCAGAAGGTGCATGCCGCAGGCTATTGTCTGGGCGGAACCTTGCTGGCCATTGCGGCAGCCGCGATGGCGCGCGATGGAGACGAGCGTCTGGCATCGATGACCTTGCTGGCCGCGCAGACCGATTTCACCGAACCCGGCGAGCTGGCGCTGTTCATCGACGAAGCGCAGGTCAGCCTGCTTGAGGCCCAGATGGCCCAGCAAGGCTATCTGCGCGCCGATCAGATGGCGGGCGCATTCCTGATGCTGCGCTCCCATGATCTGCTGTGGTCGCGCATGGTCAATCAATACCTGCTGGGCGAGCGGGCGCCGATGAGCGATCTCATGGCCTGGAATGCCGACGCCACGCGCATGCCTGCCAGGATGCACTCGCAATACCTGCGCCGTCTGTTTCTGAATAACGATCTCAGTGAAAGCCGCTATCCGGTCGATGGCAAGCCGGTCTCGCTTCTCAATCTGCAAGTGCCCATCTTCTGTGTGGGAACGCTCACCGATCATGTAGCGCCTTGGCAATCGGTATTCAAACTGCACCACCACACTGCGGCTGAAGTCACCTTTGTGCTGACGAGTGGCGGCCACAACGCCGGCATTGTCAGCGAGCCCGGTCATCCGCGACGCCGCTATCAGTTGCTCACTCGGGCTGTCGGCGCTCAGGACATTGTCACCCAACAGTGGCAGCAAGAGGCCGAGCAGAGCCAAGGCTCCTGGTGGCCGGCATGGGACGAGTGGCTCAAAAACAGATCCGGCACACCGATAGCTCCGCCGCGCATGGGCGGCACGAGCGGTGGGCCCTTGTATGACGCTCCGGGCCAGTACGTGCTCGGGCATTGAGTTTTCAAAAGCCGTTTGGTCACGGTGATATGCCGGACGGTCCGCCAGCCTCTCGATAGGCACCACCATCACCATAGGGAGAACGATATGAGCATTCAAGCGACCCCCCTGAATCTGTTCAAGGCCAATGCCGAGCTGCAACTGCGCATCGCTCAGCTTATGCGTGAAAGTGGCCATCGCTGGCTGGCAGCCGCGCAGCAGACCAGTGCTGCAGGCATCAGTGAAACCACGGCGGAACTGCAAAGCCTGCTGCGTGCCGAAGACTGGCAATCACTGGCCAGCCTGCCCGCCGAGGCTTTCATGCGCAGGCTCGAAGACCGCATGAGCGATGCCAAGAGCGCCAGCGATATCGCGATCAAGAACCAGCAGGCTTTTGCCAGCGGTCTGCAGCAGGCCCTGGAGGCCTGGCAAAAATCTGTGGCCGAGGCCCTGCGTGCCGACGGCGCGTCCAATCTGCCCGCTTTGCCACTGCAGGACATCTTCAAGCAATGGCTGTCGGCCTGGACGCCGGCAACTCAGGACCCCGCTCAGGCCAAGAGCGGCAAAGCGGCGCAGAAGTAGGCAACAGGCTGGCGCAGCTTCAGCTAAAGACGGTGGCGCTGCCGCCTGCGGGCCGGCTGGTCAGCTGGCCCTCCATTGCAAAAAATCCGATGTTTTCGGCGTTTTGTGGTGAACCATAAAGCGCTGGGAGCTATTGTTTTTGAATCTTCTTGAGCGAGAAGATTGTGACTTCGGGAGCACGACATGAGCAAACCCAGCGGGGCCGGTCCGTCGACCAACGGGTCTGTTGATCCTTTTGCGTGGTGGAGGGCTGCCGGGGCCTATGCGGTGGACGCCGCTCAACGTGCCGTGCTATATGCCGACATCGAGCGGCAGGTGGGCGACCAGTACCGGACCCAGCGTGAGGCCAGGATGCCGAACGTGCTGCATTTCCCCGCGGAACTCGTGATGTCGGGGCTGGACCTCCCAAGACCTGTCAACTATGGCCTGGTGCGCATTCAGGCGTCCGAAGACCGGCCTGCCGACCCCGCCAAGCGTCCATTCGTCGTGATAGATCCACGTGCCGGGCATGGCCCGGGCATTGGTGGCTTCAAGCCTCACAGCGAGATCGGTGCTGCGCTGGAGGCTGGTCACCCTTGCTACTTCGTCGGTTTTCTGCCTGATCCAGTACCTGGTCAGACGGTGGAAGATGTGATGCGTGCCGAGGCCGCGTTCATGCGTCGCGTGGCCGAGCTTCACCCCGAGAGTGAGGGCAAGCCGGCGGTCATCGGCAACTGCCAGGCGGGCTGGCAGATCCTGATGACGGCCGCTGTCTGGCCCGAGCTGTTCGGGCCCATCATTGTTGCCGGAGCGCCCCTGTCGTACTGGGCCGGTGACAATCCCATGCGTTATTCGGGCGGACTTCTCGGGGGCAGCTGGATGACGGCTCTGGCCAGCGATCTGGGTCACGGCCGCTTCGACGGCGCCCATCTGGTGCAGAACTTCGAGCAGCTCGATCCGGCCAACACGCTCTGGAGCAAGCAGTACAAGGTCTATGCGAATGTCGACACCGAAGCCGAGCGCTATATAGACTTCGAGAAATACTGGGGCGGCTATGTCTTCCTCAACGATGTGGAGATGCAGTACATCGTCGACAACCTGTTCATAGGCAACAGGCTGTCGACGGCCCAGTTGCTGACATCGGACGGGGTGCGCATCGATCTGCGCAATATCCGCTCGCCCATCCTCGTGTTCTGCTCCTATGGCGACAACATCACGCCGCCGGCCCAGGCTCTGGGCTGGATCACCGATTTGTACGCCAGCGACGACGACGTGCGCGGCCACGACCAGACCATCATCTTCAGCACGCACGACAGCATCGGGCATCTGGGCATCTTTGTTTCGGGTGCGGTCGGCAGCAAGCAGCACCGCAAGTTCGCCAGTGCCATCGAGCAGATCAATCTGCTGCCGGCAGGCATTTATCGCGCCAGCGTTGACGATGCCACGAAGCAGGAGCAAAAGCTGCTCCATGATCCTTATCTGCTGAGCATCCGTGCCAGCGGCATCGATGAGGTGCGCGATATCGTCAAGCCCGATCCCGAGTCCGATCGCCGTTTCGACGCAGCGGCCCGGGTATCCGACATCAACCTGGCTCTGTATCGCAGCATATGGCAACCCTGGGTGCGTGCGCTGAGCACTTCCCAATCGGCGCACTGGTTGCAGACCTTGCATCCCATGCGCCTGCAATTCGAGGCCTGGAGCAGCCAGCACCCGCTGGCTTGCCTGATACGCAGCAGCGCCGAATTCATACGCGGACATCGCCAGCCTGTGGATGAGGCCAATCCCTGGCTGCACATGCAGCAGCGGTGCTCGGCCGCACTGGATCGCGCTCTCGATGATTTCCGCGACCGGCGCGACCACATCTACGCCCTGTGGTTCGACATGCTCTATGGCTCGCCGCTCATGCAGGCGCTGGCTGGACATGCTTATGGCGAGAGCGCGGCAGTGCGCCAGCATCCTGGCTCCACTCCCGAGCATCTGGCGCTGATGGCGGGCAGGCAGCGACAGATCGAGAGCAGTGTGGATCAGGGCGGCGTGCTCGAAGCCACGCTGCGCGGCTTGCTGAGCGTGCTGTCCCGGCGTCGCGCTGTGGACGAGCGCTACTACCACCTGGCTGCGCAATTGCTGGAGCAGCAAGCGCCTGGGCGCTGGGGTCTGGCCGAGCTGCGAGCCGCCATCCGCGAGCAGACCCTGGTGATGAGGCAATGCGGCAGCGCCGCCATCGACGCCATTCCCGGCCTGCTGAAGAACACGCCTGCCGACACCATCCGCAAGGCCGGCGAAGCCATCACCCAGATGGCAGCCATCGATAAGGAGCCCGGCGCAGAGGAGGATGCCGTGAGACATGCCTTGCAGCAGGTGCAGGCCTTGTTCGAGCAGGCCGCACTGGCGCAGCAGCCCCGGATCCAGGAGCCTCTGGAGCTGGCGCCGGCTCCAGTGCAGACTCCTGCAGCTCCCCAGCGGGCTGCGGCTGCTGTGCGACGTAAACCGGCCGCACCACGCGGCAAGAAAGGAGTGCGATGAGTCAACCGAGCCCAGACATGACGCTGCAGCCGTTTGAGGGCATAAACGTCGGCGACAGCCTGCGCGTTACCGTTGCCTCCCGTGACGCGGGCACGCTGACGCTGCTCTGCGCCCACGATGCGCAGCCCCGGCAACCAGCCTCGCAGCAAGCGGTTTCCATGCCATCAGGCGGCGCAGCACAGCCGCTTGACGTTACCTCACATCACGGCCTGACCCGGCTGCTGGCGGCTGTCAAGGAACTGCCGCCGGTTCGCGTGGGGGTCGTCCATCCCTGCGATTCCACCAGCCTGTCCGCCGCGCTTGATGCGCATCGGCTGGGGCTGATCGAGCCGGTCCTGATCGCTCCGCGCGCCAGGCTCGAAGCGATTGCGCTGGCGCAGGGGTTCGAGCTGCAGGGCCTGCGTATCGAGGACGTGCCGCACAGTCATGCAGCCGCCGAGCGTGGTGCCAGACTTGCCGCCAGCGGCGAAGTCGAGGCACTGATGAAAGGCAGTCTGCACACCGACGAGCTGATGGCGGCTGTTGTTGCAAGCAGTGCCGGGTTGCGCACCAAGAGGCGTGTCAGCCATTGCTTTGTGTTGCAGACGGCCAGCTACCCACGCCCCTTCATCGTCACCGACGCTGCCATCAACCTGGCTCCCGATCTGTTGCAGAAGGCCGATATCGCGCGCAATGCCATCGAGCTGGCACAGGTTCTGGGTGTGGCAAGGCCCAGGCTCGCCATCCTCGCAGCCGTCGAGACGGTCAACCCCAACATGCCCGCGACACTGGATGCTGCTGCACTGTGCAAGATGGCCGACCGGGGCCAGATCACAGGGGGCGTGCTGGACGGACCGCTGGCTTTCGACAATGCAGTCTCCATCGAGGCCGCGCGTACCAAGGGCATCACTTCGCCAGTGGCCGGTCAGGCCGACATCCTGCTGGTGCCCGATCTGGAAAGCGGCAATATGCTGGCCAAGCAGCTCATGTACCTGGGCGGCGCTGCCAGCGCAGGCATCGTGCTTGGCGCCAAGGTGCCCATCGTGCTGACCAGCCGCGCGGATTCGCGCGAATCCCGCATTGCATCCTGTGCGATTGCGCTGCTGCTCGCACATCACTACCGGCAGACGCCGCCCTGAAATACATGGCCGATGGCACCGGACTGGCAAACGCTGCAGTCTCTGTCCCGTCGGCAGACAAAGGCCCTGGCATGAGCAATTCCGTCATCATCGTCCTGAACTGCGGCTCCTCGAGCATCAAGTTCGCCGTATTCGAGGCCGCTCACCCGCTGCCGCGCAAGCCTCTGTGGAATGGCAAGGTGCAGGGGATTGGCGGGCCCGGTCCCGACTTCGGAGAAACCGGCGTCCAGCCCTTTGCCATTGAACTGGACACAGAGCATCCGTATCGCGATGCGCTGCGCATCATCCGCGAGCGCATCACGGCTCGGCTCGAGGACCGGCCCGTGGCGGCGATCGCCCATCGGGTGGTGCATGGCGGCAGCAAGTATTTCGAGTCCACGCGCATCGATGCAGGCGTGCTGCGAGACTTGCGCAGCTATGTGCCGCTGGCACCGCTGCATCAGCCGTTTGCGCTGGAGGCCATCGAGATCCTGTTGCGCGAGCGGCCCGACATCGTGCAGATTGCCTGCTTTGATACCGGCTTTCATCACAGCCTGCCCAAGGTGGAGCAGATCCTGCCACTGCCCTACGAATGGTGGCAGCGCGGCGTGCGCCGCTATGGCTTTCACGGACTTTCGTATGCCTATATGGCGACCGCGCTGGCCGAGCGTCATGGCGACAGGGCCAGGGGCCGCACCATCGTCGCCCATCTGGGCAGCGGCGCCAGTCTGTGCGGCATGCAGCAGTTGCAAAGCGTGGCGACCACCATGGGCTTCTCGGCCCTGGACGGATTGATGATGGGCACCCGCACCGGGGCGTTGGACCCGGGGGCCGTGCTCTATCTGATGGAGATCGAAAAGCTGACGCTTCAAGAGGTAGGGCGTCTGCTCTATCACGACTCGGGGCTGCTGGGCGTGTCGGGCATCTCGTCCGAGCCGCGCGTGATCCTGCGCCATGTCCGGGATTCAGGTGAGGCTGGCGAGCGGGCGCGCATCGCGCTGGACCTCTTTGTACGCCGCATCGTGCGCGAGATCGGTTCTCTGGTCGCTGCGCTGGGCGGGCTGGACATGCTGGTGTTCACGGCGGGCATTGGCGAGCACAGCGAGGAGATTCGCGCCCGCGTCTGCGCCGATCTGGCATGGCTGGGCCTGGGGCTGGATGACCAGGCCAATGCAGCCCATGCACCGGTCATCTCATCCGCAGACAGCCGGGTACTGGTGGGGGTTGAACCCACGAATGAGGAGTGGGTGGCCGCTCGCGATACGGTGCGAATTCTCGCGGATTCATAGTCATCTTGATGCGCATCGAGTGACGGCCGGGCTTGAAACGCCATGCAGATATTCATGGCGGCACAGAGCTGAGGCTGGACGGTTGTGTGCCCGCTTCGCTCTCTTGCGCCGGACACTGCCTGGCCGCATCGATGCTTGCCTGGATGGCCGAGCGTGCCTGAGGGCTGTTCTTCCAGCAGCTGGAGCCGGTGAGGGCCGAGGCCTTGGCGACGATGTCCAGGGCGTTGGCCTGACGCAACTGCGCAAATGAGCCGTAGCCCAGGGATTCCAGCCGGCTCAGTACCGTTGGGCCCACGCCCTTGAGTGCAAGCAGGGATTGGCGTTCTTCAGTGGTGAATGGCATGGGCCGAGGCTTTGGGGTTGGAAGGAAAAAACTTTCAGCCGAAACCGGCGATACGCCCTCCATGGATGCTGCGGCGCCCGGCCAGAACTCAGGCCATGCTCGACAAGGTTTTTCTGAACCGCATCAACGACAGCCAGAACAGCACGGCGCCGATTCCCGCCAGCCACAGAAAGGGCTTCCACACGGTTTCTATGCCGGCGCCGCGATACAGAATCGCCTGACCCAGCTCCACAAAATGCGTGGTGGGAGCGAACAGCATCACATCCTGCACCAGCTGGGGCATGGATTCGCGGGGTGTCATGCCGCCAGACAGCAATTGCAGCGGCAGCAGCGTCAACACCATCAGCAGGCCGAACTGCGGCATGCTGCGCGCAACAGTGGCCAGAAAGATGCCCATGGCCGTGGTTGCGAACAGGCACAGGGCCGAGCCTGCCATGAACAGCAGCAGACTGCCTTCGATGGGCACCTTGAGCGCGCCGCGCACGACCAGATTGAGCGAGACACCTGCCGCCAGCAGCACCACGGCTCCCATGGACCAGACCTTGGCCAGCATGATCTCGGTCGGCGTCACGGGCATGACCAGCAGATGCTCGATGGTGCCATGCTCGCGCTCGCGGATCAGCGCCGCGCCCGTGAGGATGATGGAGAGCATGGTGACGTTGTTGATGATCTGCATCAGTCCGCCGAACCATATCTTGTTCAGTCCGGGGTTGAAGCGGGCGCGCAGCTCCAGGTCCACGGGCAGTGCGCTGGCTCCCCGGTGACGCTGCACGAACTCGTTGACTTCGGCCAGCACGATCTGCTGCACGTATCCGCTGCCGGAGAACGCCTGGCTCATGCGCGTGGCATCCACGTTCAGCTGCAGCTCGGCCTTTCTGCCGGCCAGCACATCGCGCTGGAAGTTGGGAGGAATGGTCAGCGAGAAGGTGAAGTCACCTGCATCCAGCCCGGGATCCACATGGCTGAAATCCACCATCTGCGGCGGCATGAACTGAGGCGGGTAGAACGCCGAGCTGATGCGTGCGGACAGCGGCGACTGGTCTTCGTCGACGATGGCAATCGGCGCCTTGTGCAGCGTATCGGGCATGGCCGTGGCCGCGGTGTACACCGAGGCCGTGAAGGTATAGACGATGAGCACCAGCATCACCGGATCGCGCCACAGGCTCCACAGTTCCTTGACGCCCAGGCGCCAGATATTCTTCAGGCTATGCCACATGGTGTTTCTCCGTCGCAACAACGAGGGGCGGCCGCTGCCAGGGCAGCGAGCAAGGGCCTAGGCGGCCCCGCCGCCCCGCAGCGAGGCTGTCGTCCCCCTCCCGCGTTAGCGAGAGAGGGGGAAGCTGCGCAGCAGCTCAGGGGGAGCTTCATCACTTCTCCTGCTTGGGCAGAGCCCAGATGGCCACGCCCATGATCACGGGAACGGCAATCAGCAGCGGCAGCAAGGTAGGCGCCAGATCGTGCAGGCCCAGCGCCTTGTTGAAGACGCCGCGGCTGATGGCGAACATATAGGTGGCCGGGTAGATCTCGCCGATCCAGCGACCGGCGCCTTCGAGCGAGGACACCGGATCGGTCAGCCCCGAGAACTGCGTGGCCGGAATCAAGGTGCCCAGCATGGCAAAGAACATGGCGGCAATCTGGCTGCTGGTGACGGCAGAGGCCAGCAGTCCCATGCCTGTGGCAATGACGCTGAAGAGCAGGGCGGCCATGACGAGCAGGGGAAAGCTGCCGGTCATGGGCACGCCGAACACGAATACCGCCATGGCACACATCAGAAAGAAGTTCAGCATGGCCAGCACCACATAAGGCAGCTGCTTGCCCAGCAGAAACTCGATGCGGGTCACGGGAGTGACGTACAGATTCACGATGGAGCCCAGCTCCTTTTCGCGCACCACGGCCAGGGCCGTGAGCATGGCGGGCAGCATCATCAGCAGCAGCGGAATCACGGCCGGCACCATGGCGGGCAGGCTTTTCACATCGGGGTTGTAGCGAAAGCGGGTTTCCAGGCTGACCTGGCTGCCCAGCTGCACGCCCAGTCGCTCGCGCGCCTGCTGCACCAGCCACAGCTGGTGCATGGCCTGGACATAGCCTTTGACGGTCTCGCCGCGCTGGGGCATGGCGCCGTCGAACCAGGCGCCCACGGCAACCTTCGAGCCGCGCAGCACATCACGGCCAAAACCGGGTGGTATCTCTATGGCCAGCGCCAGCTCGCCGCTCTTCATGCGCCGGTCCAGGTCCGCGTAGTCCTGGATGGGAGGCATTTCAATGAAATAGCGCGAGCCTGCGAGATTGTTCACATAGTTCTGGCTGATGGTGCTCTGGTCGCGGTCGAGCACGGCAAACTTCAGGTCTTCGACGTCCATGCTGATGCCGAAGCCGATCACCACCATCAGCACCAGCGAGCCCACCAGAGCCAGGGTGGCGCGCACGGGATCGCGCTGCAGCTCCAGCGACTCGCGCCACAGATAGCTCCACAAGCGTTGCAGGCTGAAGTCAGGGCCTTTGTGCGCGTCGGAAACAGGAGCTTGCTGCGCTTTATCTGTATTAGTATCAGATACTTTTGATGCTGAAGATAAGGCTGAGTCAGCGGTGGCAGCTTCTTTTTTGATATCAAGCACGGGCGCTGCCTCGCCCGAGGCCTCGACCAGATAGCCGATGAAGGCCTCCTCCAGTGTGGCCGCGCCGCGCTTGGCGGTCAGTGCTGCCGGCCTGTCGCTGTCCAGCACCTTGCCCGCATGCATCATGGACATGCGGTCGCAGCGCTCGGCTTCGTTCATGAAGTGCGTGGAGATGAAGATGGTCACGCGGTCGCGGCGCGAGAGCTCGATCAGCAAGCGCCAGAACTGATCGCGAGCCACGGGGTCCACGCCCGAGGTGGGCTCGTCGAGGATCAGCAGCTCCGGCTTGTGCACCATGGCCACGGCCAGAGACAGGCGCTGGCGCATGCCCAGCGGAATATTGCCGGGCAGCGTCTCGCGCACTTCGGTGAGGCCGAAGCGGGTGAGCATTTCCTCGACCCGCGCGGGGATCTCGGTCGGATCCACGTGGAAGAGTTCGGCGTGCAGCACCAGGTTCTGCAGCACGGTCAGCTCGCCGTAGAGCGAGAAGGCCTGCGACATATAGCCCACGCGCCGGCGCGTGGCCACATCATGCGGATCGATCTTCTTGCCAAACAGCCAGGCATCGCCCTCGCTGGCAGGCAGCAGCCCGGTCAGCATCTTCATGGTGGTCGATTTGCCGCATCCGTTGGAGCCCAGAAAGCCGAAGATCTCGCCACGACGAATGCGGAAATTCACGTGGTCCACGGCCACGAAATCGCCAAAGCGCATGGTGAGATCACGCGCCTCGATGGCGATGTCGTCATCGCTGGTCTGCAGCGGCGGGATCACCACGGCGGCATGGCCGCGCTTTTTTTCCTCGGGCAGCAGGGCGATGAAGGCGGCCTCCAGCGCCGGCATGCCGGTGCGCTCCAGCAACTCGGCGGGGGTGCCGGTGGCCAGAATCAGGCCATCATCCATGGCAGCCAGCCAATCGAAGCGCTGGGCCTCGTCCATATAGGCCGTGGCCACGATCACGCTCATCTGCGGGCGCTGGCCACGGATGCGGTTGATCAGATCCCAGAACTGCGCGCGCGCCAGCGGGTCCACGCCGGTCGTGGGCTCGTCCAGAATCAGCAGGTCGGGGTCGTGGATGAGGGCGCAGCACAGCGCCAGCTTCTGCTTCATGCCGCCCGAGAGCTTGCCGGCAGGGCGGGAGAGGAATTTCTGCAGTCCGGTGCTCTGGGTCAGATCGTCGATGCGCGCCCGGCGCTCGGCCGCGTCATGGCCGAAAAGGCGGCCGAAGAACTGCAGATTCTCTTCCACCGACAGTGTGGGGTAGAGGTTCTTGCCCAGGCCCTGAGGCATGTAGGCAATGCGGGGGCAGACGGCATCGCGGTGCTTTTTGCTGCGCATGTCGCCGCCAAGCACCTGTATCTCGCCGCCCTGCAGGGCGCGCGCGCCGGCAATCAAAGACAACAGGCTTGACTTGCCCACGCCGTCAGGGCCGATCAGGCCGACCATGATGCCTGCAGGAATCTCCAGGTTCAGTCCGCGCAGCGCCTGCGTCTTGCCGTAGGCGAGCGTCACATTGCTCAAGGTGGCTACATGCTGGGTCATGGCAAATGGGGACGCAACGTTCAAGAGGCCGAAGCGTCGCCGGTGCGCAGTTCCAGCTTGGCCGGCCATTCGCGCTCTTTATCGAGCTTGATCCAGGCCACGCCGGGCAGGCCTGTCTTGACTTGAGTCAGGTGCTTTTGCAGCAGATCCGGTGCAATACGTGCCTTGACGCGGAACATCAGCTTCTGTCTTTCGCTGGCCGTCTCCACGGTCTTGGGTGTGAATTGGGCGGTGCTGGCGACAAAGGACACCTGAGCCGGAATCACATATTGCGGAGCCGCATCCAGCACGATGCGCACCTCGGTGCCAAGGGCCACTCGGCCTGCCACGGTCTCGGGCAGGAAGAAGCTGATGTAGACGTCCGAGACATCCACCATGTTCAGCACCTTGCCGCCTGCGCCGATCACCTCGCCGGGCTGGGCCAGCCGGTATTGCACGCGGCCATCGCGCGGGGCGGTGAGTTCGCTGTCCTTCACATCGGCATCGATGCGCTGGACGGTGGCGGCAGCGGCCGTCACCGCCGATTCCGCACCTATGGTCTGGGCCTTGGCTGCGTCGATGGCCGCCTTGGCGGCCGTGGCCTGGGCCTGGGCGGCCTTGAGCGCGGCCTGGGCGCCACGCACGCGGGCCCGGTCGTCGTCCAGCTCCTGCTCCGATGAAGCACCTTCGCGCGCCAGGGTCTCGGAGCGCTTGACGCGGCGCAGCGCTGCATCCAGCTCGGCTTCGCGCTGGGCCACCGTGGCCATGGTGGCAGCGTACTGGCTTTCGCGTAGCGCGATTTCGGCACGCGCCGAGGTCACTGCATGAGAGGCGCGCTCGCGGCCCGCAATGGCTTCGCGCTGCTGGGCCTGCAGGCTCTCGATCTGCATGCGCGCCAGTGGCTGACCGGCTTTCACGAACTCGCCTTCCTGCACCAGGATTTCTGCGATGCGGCCGGCGTATTTGGTGGCGACGTCGATTTCGGTGGCTTCGATGCGGCCGTTGCCGCTGACCAGGCCTTCGGATGCCTGTGCGCTGCGCCATTGCTGCCAGCCATAGGCGCCCAGGGCGGCGGCGGCAACGATGAGCGCGGCGATGGTCAATTTCTTGTTCATGGACATGGATTCGCAGGTCAAGGTTGGAGGGCTGCAGGGCTGGGGGTGCTGCTCTGGCCTTGAGCAAAGTAGCCTCCACCCAAAGCCGCATAGAGAGCGACCTGGGTGGACAACAGGGCCTCGCGGCCCTGAACCAGTTGCTGCTCGGCACTCAGCAGGTCGCGTTCGGCATCCAGCACATCGAGATAGGGCGAGGCCCCCTGGTCATAGCGCAGCCGGGCCAGTCGGGCGCGTTCCTTGAGTGCAGCGCGCTGCTCGGTCAGCACCACGAGCTGCTGCTCGAGCATGGTGCGGCTGGACAGCGCGTCCAGCACTTCGCGCATTGCTGTCTCTATGGTTTTTTCGTACTGGACGATCGCCATGTTCTGTCGCACGGCCTGCAGATTCAGGTTGGCCTGGCGCTGGCCGCCGTCAAAGATCGGCAGCGAGATCGTGGGAGCAAACTGCCAGGCACGGCTGCCGCTTCTGAACAGGCCGTCGAGTTCGGCGCTGGCCGTGCCCCAGCTGCCGGTCAGCGCGATACGGGGCAGAAACGCGGCACGTGCGGCGGCCACATTGGCCTTGGCCGCCTGCAGCCCGTACTCGGCGGCAATGATGTCGGGGCGCTGTGTCAGCAGATCGGACGGCAGGCCTTCGGGAATGGGTTTCAGGATCACGGCGGTGGAGCTGCTTTGCGGCAAGCGGTCTGCATCCATCCCCGTGAGCTGCTGCAGTGCATTGGCCTGCAGCGCGCGTTGCTGTGCCAGCTGGGTTCCTATGGCCTTGGCCTGGTGAACCAGAGTCTGTACCTGCGTGAGCGCATAGCGAGAGGTGGAGCCCACCTCGGTGCGGCGCTTGAAGATGCGCAGCGATTCCTCTCGGCTGGCAATCGTGCGCTGGGTCAGGGCCAGGCGCTCATCCAGACTGCGCAGAGCCAGATAATTCAGTGCGACCTGCTTGACGAGACTGGATTGAACCGCATGCTGCGTGGCATCCAGCGCCAGATAATTGCCCAAAGCAGCCTCGCTGAGACTTTTGACACGGCCCCAAAGATCGAGTTCCCAGCTGTTGAGGCCGACAAAGACTTGCTGATCGCCGGCGACGACGGAGCGGCCGCTGGCGTTGAGGTCGGCGGGAACACGTGCTCTGCCATGACTGCTGCCCAGGCCGATCGTCGGCAGTCGCGCAGCACTCTGTATGTCATAGGCAGCCTGGGCCTCCTGCACACGCAGCAATGCAAGGCGCTGGTCCTGATTGTGGGCAAGAGCTGCGCGAATCAGTTCCTGCAGATTTTGGTCAAGGTAGAAGTCTTGCCAGGCAATCGATGCCGTATTTGCTGGCGCAGCGTTCTCTTGTTTTTTTGTCCACTCCTGAGGCCACTTGTCCGGCAGCTTGGCCTGGGCCTGTGGCTGCAGCATCGGCACCGTCGGGCTGCAGGCTGCCAGCGCTGTCAGCAATGTGGCTGCTGCCAGCAGGCGCATCGGTGTGGTGTTGTAGGGTGGTGTGCGATTTGCTGAAGGGGCCATGAATGCAGAACCTGCGACTTGAAAGCTTTTGGCTTCCGGTTATCGCAAGATTTGTATAGATGTGTATCCCTAGTATTGGGGGGCGGCTCGCAATTCAGTTTGAGCTAGGTCAAGCAATGGAGTCAAGCGCCAGAAACAACAAAGCCCCGCGAGGCGGGGCTTTGTTGTTTCGGTGCACGAAGGGCTTAGCCGCCGCGACGCATCATGTCGAAGAACTCCACATTGTTCTTGGTGGCCTTCATGTTCTTGATCATGAGTTCCATGGACTCGATCTCGTCCATGTTGTACATGAACTGACGCAGGATGCGGGTCTTCTGCAGGATCTCGGGAGGCAGCAGCAACTCTTCACGGCGGGTGCCGCTCTTGTTGAGCTCGATGGCCGGGAAGACGCGCTTCTCGTAGAGGCGACGATTCAGGTGCAGTTCGCTGTTGCCCGTGCCCTTGAATTCTTCAAAGATCACTTCGTCCATGCGGCTGCCGGTGTCGACCAGTGCAGTGGCGATGATGGTCAGGGAGCCACCTTCTTCCACATTGCGGGCGGCGCCGAAGAAGCGCTTGGGGCGCTGCAGGGCGTTGGAGTCCACACCGCCGGACAGCACCTTGCCCGACGAGGGCACGACGTTGTTGTAGGCGCGGGCCAGACGGGTGATGGAGTCCAGCAGGATGACCACATCCTTGCCCAGTTCCACCAGGCGCTTGGCGCGCTCGATCACCATTTCGGCGACATGCACGTGGCGGGTGGCAGGCTCGTCGAAGGTGGAGGCAATGATTTCGCCCTTGACCGAGCGCTGCATTTCCGTCACTTCTTCGGGGCGCTCGTCCACCAGCAGCACCATCAGGTGCACATCGGGGTGATTGGCGGTGATGGCGTGCGCAATGCTCTGCATCATCATGGTCTTGCCGCTCTTGGGCGGTGCCACGATCAGCGCGCGCTGGCCGCGGCCGATGGGGGCGATGATGTCGATGATGCGGCCGGTGATGTTCTCTTCGCCCTTGATGTCGCGCTCCAGGCGCATCTGTTCCTTGGGGAACAGAGGGGTCAGGTTTTCAAACAGCACCTTGTGCTTGTTTTGCTCGGGCGAATTGCCATTGACCTTGTCGAGCTTGGTCAGTGCGAAGTAGCGCTCGCCATCCTTGGGGATGCGCACTTCGCCTTCGATCATGTCGCCGGTGTGCAGGTTGAAGCGGCGCACCTGGCTGGGCGAGATGTAGATATCGTCGGTGCTGGCGGTGTAGCTGGTATCGGGGCTACGCAGAAAGCCGAAGCCATCGGGCAGGATTTCCAGCACGCCGTCGGCAAAGACCTGTTCACCGGCCTTGGCGCGCTTTTTGATGATGGCGAACATCAGTTCCTGCTTGCGCATGCGACCGACGTTTTCGATCTCAAGCGCTTCGGCCTGCTTCAAGACTTCAGACACGTGCAGTGCCTTGAGTTCATTAAGGTGCATGAAATGACTCCAAGCGTGGAGTGAGAATAACCAGGGGGGGAGGCGTAGAGCCTAACGAGACACTGTGAAAGTGGGCAGGCTTGCCTGAAGAAAATCCAGCGCGGTCCCATGCGGTGGCCGGCGGTTCATACATTATGACAGGAAAACTGGCGCAGCTTGCAAGCAATTTATCGAGGACTTGTCATCTGCAACCTGTGCCGGGTCTGTAGCAGATGCAAATGGGGGTGGGCAGCGGGTGCCCAGAAGCAAACAGAGCTCCATTGGGAGCTCTGTTTGTTGATTGCATCAGATGTGCTGGTCGAGGAAGGCGGACAGTTGCGTCTTGTTCAGCGCGCCAACCTTGGTGGCGGCCAGCTGGCCGTCCTTGAACAACATCAGTGTGGGAATGCCGCGAATGCCGAACTTGGCAGGGATCTCACGGTTTTCGTCCACATTCATCTTGGCGATCTGCACCTTGCCTTTGTAGCCTTCGGCCACATCGTCCAAGATGGGGGCGATCATCTTGCAAGGGCCGCACCATTCAGCCCAGTAATCCACCAGCACGGTCGTGCCGGGTTGCAGTACGTCAGACTCAAAGCTTGCATCCGTGATGTGCTTGATCAATTCGCTGGCCATTTGTAGTCCTGGATTTTCTTGAATCAAAAAGGTAGGCGGTCTATTCGCCTAGTGAGTTGATTGTGACAGAAACTCATCTCCCGCCACGGTGTGTGGCTGGTTGTTTGCAGCTATCACGCTAATAGTGCCCGCAATATTGCAGAAATGCCGTCGGTGGTATTCTGCGCACCCTTTGGCGGCCGGTGGCTGCCGGCAGATTGAGGTGGTAGAAGTATGAGTGTCTCGGAGCCCTTGATGGCCGATTCCGAATGGGTCTGTGATGTGGCAGTGATCGGTGCCGGGCCTGCAGGCTTGATGGCGGCCGAGCAATTGGCAAAGGCCGGCTTGTCGGTCAGAGTGTTCGAGGCGAAAGCCTCGGCGGCTCGCAAATTCCTCATGGCCGGCAAAGGCGGCCTCAATCTTACGCACTCCGAGGAGTTTTCGAGCTTTGTCACTCGCTATGGCTGCCGCTCTGCAGATTTGACTCCCTGGCTCGAAAAGTGGGGTGCGAGCGAGCTTCAGGCCTGGGTCAAAGAGCTGGGCTTTGATACCTTTGTGGGGTCATCCGGAAGAGTGTTTCCTGCGGATATGAAGGCAGCGCCGCTGCTGCGTGCCTGGCTGGTGCGTATGAAGTCGCTGGGCGTGCAGTTTCATATGCGTCACCGCTGGGTCGGCTGGGCAGAGGATGGCAAGCCGGTTCTCCAGACAGAAAGTGCCAGGGTCAAGATTGGCTGCAAGGCTTTGGTACTGGCGACGGGCGGCGGCAGCTGGGCGCGTCTGGGCTCGGACGGCGCTTGGGTTTCGCTGCTGCAGGACAGGGGGGTGGGCATTGCCCCGCTGCAGGCGGCCAACTGTGGCTTTGATGTGGGTTGGTTGCAAGGGCGTGAAGCCGGCTGGAGCGAGGTCTTTGCTCAGCGCTTTGCCGGGCAGCCGTTCAAGTCGGTGGTTTTGAAGTTTGCGGACCAGCAAGGTGCCGGCTTTGAGCGTCAGGGTGAATTTGTTGCGACGCAGACCGGGGTGGAGGGGAGTCTGATCTATGCTGTCTCCTCCCTGTTGCGGGACTGCATTGCCCGCCAGGGCGCTGCGCGCTTCGAGCTGGATCTGTTGCCGCAGTGGAGTGCGGAGCGTGTGCAGCAGGAGGTGATGCGGCCGCGCGGCTCGCGCAGTCTCAGCAGTCATCTCAAAGGGCGTCTGGGGCTTGATGGCATCAAGGCGGGTTTGCTGTATGAGGTGCTTGGCAAGGATGGCATGGCAGACATGAAGCGCCTGGCATCCACGATCAAGGCGGTGCCTTTGACGGTGATCGCGCCGCGCCCCATCGATGAGGCCATCAGCACTGCAGGCGGAGTTCGTCTGGAGGCTCTGGATGCGCGGGGGATGTGTGCCGCTCTGCCTGGCGTCTTCTGTGCAGGAGAAATGCTGGACTGGGAGGCCCCCACGGGCGGTTATCTGCTCACGGCCTGTATGTCCTCTGGTGTTCATGTGGCCGAAGGGGTGCTGAGCTTCCTGCAGGACAACTGACTCGCGAGCTTGTGCTTGTCTGCGGGGCGAGGGACGCAGCATTGAACTCTGGGGCGATCCCGTCTTGATGGCGGGTGTTCTTGCCTGCCGCAGCCCATGGGCGGGCTGGGGTTGGCAGCAGGTGGGCATTGCTATTGCTATTTGGGCAGGCGGCGGTCGGCATCGAGCTGGGCCCCGGAGCATGGCTGCCATGAAGATCCTCAATCCGAGGGGAAGGTCCTTGCCCGCCGGGCAATGCAGGGGCTACCGGAAATACCCGAACAATGTGTCTGATTGACTCTTGAGTTGGGCTTTGTGACAGGATGGCAGTGTCTCAAGCCCTGTCTGGCGCCGGCTTTGGGTAGGCGGCCGCAAGTGGCGGGCGCCCCTCCTACGAGGCGAACTCTTGCTGTGGGACAGATGTCTTGAACCGGAGACATTACGCTGGCAACATTGCTCCATCGGTTGAGGAGTCGTGACGGATTTGCGTTGTTACCGGAAAAGGAGGTTGGACATGTTTTTCGGCAAGATCTTCGGTTTTGGACGTTCCGAACCGCGCTATATCCGCCGTACGCGTGCCTATCTGCAAGAGGCGCGCATGGCTGTTCTGGAGCACACTATCGCGGCGGAGTACTACCAGTCCTCCGCTCAGATGTACGCCGAACGTGCTGCCCGACTGGAAGATGAATTGCGAGCCTGGGAGCAGGGCGAGCAGCATATTCCCGTGGTGCCGCATCACTATCCCTATGTCCCTCACTCTGCACACAAGGCCGTCGCCGTGGATGCGCCGCCCGTGGGTGCTTCGGTGGGCGTGGTGAGAGCTGCCTGAGCAGATAAAAGAAAAAGCCTGTATGAATGCATACAGGCTTTTGAATGGCTCCTCAACCTGGGCTCGAACCAGGGACCTACGGATTAACAGTCCGGCGCTCTACCGACTGAGCTATTGAGGAA
>NZ_JAEIJE010000021.1:0-63591 GCF_016772095.1 Comamonas sp. NyZ500
TTGGCCCGAACCCAGTAGTGGTCCCCGTTCTTGCGCCGGTTCTTGACCAGTGCGCTCCAGGGCTCGCCGCTTTTGAGGGTGGCCCACATATCGGCAAAAGCAGCCGGGGGCATGTCCGGGTGGCGCACCAGATTGTGCGTCTGGCCGAGGATCTCTTGCGGCTCGAAGCCGCTGACCTCCATGAACGCCTGATTGGCATATTTGATGTAGCTCTCCGTGTCCGTGGTGGACATCAGAGTCGCGTGCTCATCAAAGCTGTACTCCCGCTGTGTCACTGGTGCATTGACTCTCATAGATGCCGCTTTTTGGTCATTAATCGAGAAAAACTGCACAGCTTGTGCCGCAGCCTGCACTGCGGCAACCACCTCTGTGTGTATCAATTATTTACATGTTTTTTGCGGCCCATCCATTCCTGAAAAAGCAGTTGTTGCTCGCCCGCGTCAACGTAGATACAGAGTCCTGAACTCTTCATGCAAACGCGCTTTTCTCCTACAAAGGCAGCCGCGCATCATCCTTGATCTCCTCCATCACCGCATAGGTTCTGGTCTCGCGCACGCCCGGAAGCTGCCACAGCACCCGGCCCGCGAAGTCACGGTAAGCCGCCATATCGGCCATGCGGGTCTTGAGCAGGTAGTCAAAGCCGCCCGCCACCATATGGCACTCCATGATGGCCGGGTAAGCCAGCACGGCGGCCTTGAATTCGTCAAACACATGGGGCGTGGTGCGGTCCAGCAGCACCTCGACAAACACCGTCATGCCCACGCCCAGCTTCTGCGGATTCAGCCGCGCTTCGTAGCCCAGGATGTAACCATCGCGCGTAAGCCGGGCCACACGGGCCTGCACGGCTGTGGGCGACAGCGCCACCTGCTCTGCCAGACGCAGATTGGAGATGCGTCCATCGGTTTGCAGAATTGCCAGTATTTTTCGATCAATCCTGTCGATATCCACTTCTGAAGCATCGATCATTGGTGAATTCCTCTTTTTAACTCACTCAATATAGTGATTCATTTTTCGACAAACCAGCAATGATTTTCCCTATGTAGACAGCTGCGCCCGGGCCGCATGCAATGCAGCTGTGAACATGGTGAAGGCCGCGCACCCGCTCGCGTCCAGGCTCTACGACACCTGCACAGACATGCCGACTTTCACTGCGCTGCCAGATTCCAGCCGCCCTGCCGATGAACTGCGTCAAGCCATCAGTTGCGCCACCCGCATGGCCGAGTCCGATGCCGTGGCCCGGCTGCTGCCTGCCGCCACGTTGCCGCCCGCCCAGGCTGCCCAGGTCGCTGCCCATGCGCAAAAGCTGGTCGAGCAACTGCGCGCCCAACCCGCCAGCGCTGGGCGCCAGGGGCTGGTGCAAGGTCTGCTGCAGGAGTTTTCGCTGTCCTCGCAGGAAGGCGTGGCACTGATGTGCCTGGCCGAAGCCTTGCTGCGCATCCCCGATGCGGCTACCCGTGATGCACTGATCCGCGACAAGCTGCGCGGCGGCGACTGGCAGGCTCATCTGGGCAAGAGCCCCTCGCTCTTTGTCAATGCAGCTGCCTGGGGACTGGTGGTCACCGGAAAGCTGGTCGATACGCATAGCGAGTCAGGCCTGCTCGCGGCGCTCAAACGCATCACAGCCAGGGGCGGCGAGCCGCTGGTGCGCAAGGGCGTGGACATGGCCATGCGCCTGATGGGCGAGCAGTTTGTGATGGGCGAGACCATTTCCCAGGCTCTGGAGCGCGCACGCGAGCTGCAGGCCAGAGGCTTTCGCTATTCCTACGACATGCTCGGCGAGGCCGCACTCACCGCAGAGGATGCGCAGCGCTACATGCAGTCCTATGTGAATGCGATTCATGCGATCGGCAAGGCCGCTGACGGCAAGGGCGTCTATGAACGGCCGGGCATTTCCATCAAGCTCAGCGCCCTGCACCCGCGCTACAGCCGCGCGCAATGGCAGCGCGTGATGAGCGAGCTGCTGCCACGCGTGCTGCAGCTGTGCGAGCTGGCACGCAGCTACGACATAGGACTCAATATCGACGCCGAAGAAGCCGACCGCCTGGAGCTGTCGCTGGACCTGCTGGAACAATTGGCCCACGCCCCTGGCCTGGCAGGCTGGAACGGCCTGGGCTTTGTGATTCAGGCCTATCAAAAACGTTGTCCCTATGTGATCGACTATCTGATCGACCTGGCCCGACGCAGCGGACGCCGCCTGATGGTGCGCCTGGTCAAGGGCGCTTACTGGGATAGCGAAATCAAGCGCGCCCAGATCGACGGTCTGAGCGACTATCCGGTCTACACCCGCAAGCACCACACCGATGTGGCCTATATTGCCTGCGCTCGCAAGCTGCTGGCCGCACCCAGCGCCATCTACCCGCAATTCGCCACCCATAACGCCCAGACCGTGGCCAGCATCGAATCCTTGGCAGGTGCCCAGCCCTACAGCGCTGGACGTTATGAGTTTCAATGCCTGCACGGTATGGGCGAGCAGCTCTACCTGCATGTGGTCGAGGCCGAGGACAAGGCCGCACGCCGCCCCTGCCGCATCTATGCTCCCGTGGGTACGCACGAGACACTGCTGGCCTATCTGGTTCGCCGCCTGCTGGAAAACGGCGCCAACAGCTCATTCGTGCACCGCATCGCCAACCCCGACTGGCCCATCTCTGATTTGATAGCTGCCCCTGCAGACCAAACGTGGGCTGAGGGGCAGCCGGATCCCCAAACCCGAGCCGAGGTGGAAACACTGCTTGCGGCCGATGACGTAGGCCTGCCCCACCCCCGCATAGTGCTGCCGCGCGAGCTGCTGGGCAAACAGCGCCGCAACTCCTCTGGTCTGGACCTGAGCGATGACGGTGTGTTGAGCGCTCTGTCTCAAACGCTTGCGCAAAGCCGGCCCGCACAACTTCGCCAGGGTGTCCATGCCGTGCATGCCGCCGATGCCATCGGCACAGCCATAACCAACCCGGCCAGCCATCAGGAGTTGCTGGGCTATGTCAGCGATGCCGGGCCCGCGCAGATTCAGCAGGCAATGCAGGCGGCCGCACAGGCTCAGCCCGCCTGGCAAGCCAGCCCCGCCGAGCTGCGCGCCAGTCTGCTGCAGACCGCCGCCGAGCTCTTTGAAACGCAGATGCAGCCGCTGATGAGCCTGCTGATGCGCGAAGCCGGCAAGACTGCGGCCAATGCCGTGTCCGAGGTGCGCGAGGCCGTGGACTTTCTGCGCTATTACGCGGCTCAGATTCGGCGGCAGGCCGATGCGGATCTGCTCGCCCCCGGCATAGGCCCTGTGGTCTGCATCAGCCCCTGGAATTTTCCACTGGCCATCTTCACCGGCCAGGTCGCAGCCGCCCTGGGCGCTGGCAATGTGGTGCTGGCCAAGCCCGCCGAGCAAACCCCGCTGATCGCCCTTGAAGCCGTGCGCCTGCTGCATCAGGCCGGCATTGCGCCAGACGTGCTGCAACTGCTGCCCGGCCGGGGCGAGACCGTGGGCGCCGCGCTGGTGGCCGATGCGCGCGTGGCAGGCGTGCTGTTCACCGGCTCCACCGAGGTGGCGCGACTGCTGGCTCTGCAGACCGCCGCCAGGCTGCGCCCCGACGGCCAGCCCGTGGTGCTGGTGGCCGAAACCGGCGGCCAGAACGCCATGCTGGTGGACTCGTCCGCCCTGGTCGAGCAAGCCGTGCAGGACATTGCTGCATCCGCCTTTGACAGCGCAGGCCAGCGCTGCTCGGCTCTGCGCCTGCTGTGCGTCCAAAACGACTGCGCCGACCGGCTGCTGGCCATGCTGCGCGGTGCCATGCAAGAGCTGCATTGCGGCAATCCGGTCGAGCTGGCTACCGATGTGGGACCCGTGATCGATGCCGATGCCAAGACTGCTATCGAGCGGCATATCGCCAGACTCAGGGCTCTGGGTCTGCGCATCCATCAATCGCCGCTGAACCCGGAAACTGCCGCGCAAGGGCATTTTGTAGCGCCCACGCTGATCGAGCTGCCCGATCTGCATCAGCTCAAGCACGAAGTCTTCGGCCCCGTGCTCCATGTGCTGCGCTATCAAAGGCGCGAGCTGCCGCAGTTGCTGGAGCGCATCAATGCCCTCGGCTACGGCCTGACCATGGGATTGCACACGCGCATCGACGAAACCGTGCAGCTAGTCGCCCAGGCGGCACATGTCGGCAATCTGTATGTGAATCGCAATATGGTGGGGGCCGTGGTCGGTGTTCAGCCCTTTGGCGGCGAGGGGCTGTCGGGCACCGGTCCCAAGGCCGGCGGCCCCCTGTATCTGCCACGCTTGCAGCAGACACCCGGCTCGCCCCTGCGTTTGCTCAGTCTGCTGCTGCATCAATCCGGACAGACACAGGCCAGTGCCGCACCCGTCACGGCAGCAGCGGCGACCGCCTTGCAGCAACTGGGTCACTGGGCCAGGCAGCATGGTGAAGCCATCGTCAGCCACGATTGCGAGCACCTGCAATCGGCCCTGCCCGATCTGCATGCCGCGCGTCTGTTGCCCGGCCCCACAGGCGAGCGCAATCTCTACCAGTTGCTTGGCAAGCCGCGCACACTGTGCCTGGCGCAGGAAAGAACCATGCTGCTGCTGCAACTGGCTGCCGCACTGGCCTGCGGCTCGCAAGCCCTGTGGGTACCCGGCCCGCTCGGCACCACAGTTCACGGCAAGCTGCCAGAGTCACTGCGCCTTCATGTGCGGCTGCTGCCTGCCGAGCTGAGCGTCGAGGAAATTGCGGAGACCGAGGCCATGGATGCAGCACTGCTGGAATGCGACGCCCCCCAATTTCTGCGCTGGGCGCAGGCCTTGGCAAGGCGCCCAGGCCCGTTGATACTGCCCACACGCTGTGTGACAGGCCAACCCGTCCGGCTGGAGCGGCTCTGGCATGAACGCGCTCTATCGCACAACACGGCGGCAGCGGGCGGCAATGCGGCATTGATGACGCTGGAATAGGCAACCCCCCCCTGAGGCGCTTTGCACCTTCCCCCTCTCTGCTTCGCGGGGGTCCGCCAAGGCCCTTGCTTGCTGTCCACTGCTTAGGCCATGCCTGTTTGGCGCTATGCGCCCGATGCTCACCACGCCCGTCAGAACCGCTACCAACCGCAGGTTTGCCATTGAGACCAGGCGCACAGCCGCAGACAGTGCCCAGTACGGCAAGGCGAAGCAACGATATATCAAGGGTGGTATTAGCGGGTCCAAAAAAGAGAGCACCCAGCGCAAGCAGTACCTGCGCTGGGTGCTCTTTGAGAGTAAATGAGATTTACAGCTTGGCGATGGACACCTCTGTGGACTTGACCAGAGCTACAACCTCCGAGCCCACCGCCAAGCCCAGATCATTGACCGAGCGCGTGGTGATCACCGAAGTGACGATGCCCCAGGGCGTTTCCACATCCACTTCCGAGACCACGTCACCGCGGATGATTTCCTTGACCTTGCCCTTGAACTGATTGCGTACGTTGATGGCTTGAATGGACATACAAAATTCTCCTGAGAAGTCATGAAGGTTCTGAAAAACAGTGTTTGCTGCACTGCATGAAAACAATTCTGAAACCTTCTTCAAAAAACTCAAAAGAATAAAAACAAAAATTTTTATATCAAAAACATCTTATAAAAATAAGCGACCGTAGCGTGGCACAAGCCTGCGTGGCCATGCATCGCGCGGATTACAAGGATGCCCAAGCTGCGCAAAAAGTTGGAGGCATTGAGCACCACCTGTGCCAGCCCCTGCTGCACAGTCGCCCCATGCAGTGCAATACCAGGGGCTTGAAGCTCTTTCGGGAGGTTCGAGTTGAAATTCAGCCTTCGGCAGATTGCAGTGCCGCACGCACCACCCCGGGGGTCAGCGTAGGCACAAAGCTCTCGATGAAGGCATAGGCATAACCACGCAGCCAGGCATCGCGGCGCAGAGCCAGGCGCGTGAGATTGACCTCGAACAGATGACGGGCATCGATAGCGCGCAGATGGCGATCGCGCTCGGCATCGAAAGCGATGGAGGCAATGATGCCCACGCCCATGCCCAGCTCCGCATAGGTCTTGATCACATCGGCATCCATGGCGGTGAGCACCACATCGGGCACCAGCCCGGTCGCCGCAAACGCCTTGTCGATATGGGCACGCCCCGTGTAACCCTGCTCGTAGGTGATGATGGGGTGGCGCGCCAGCGCTTGCAGCGTCAGTGCTCCGTCCGTATCGAGCAGTTCATGGCCGGGCGGCACGACCACGCTGTGCGACCAGCGGTAGCAAGGCAGGGTCACCAGGTTCTCATAACTGCCCAGCGCCTCGGTGGCCACACCGATATCGGCCTCGCCCGATAGCAGCATCTCGGCCACCTGGCGTGGCGAGCCCTGATGCAGATGCAGCGAAACCTGGGGGTAGAGCCTGCGGAAATCACGCACCACCTGGGGCAAGGCATAGCGTGCTTGGGAATGCGTAGCAGCAATCGACAGGCCGCCTCGTTCGCTGGCGTGGAAGTCCTCTCCTGCGCGACGCAGATTGTCGGCTTCCAGCAGCATGCGCTCGACAATAGGCAGCAAGGCCGTGCCGGGCGGCGTCAGCCCCGTCAGACGCTTGCCGGCGCGCACAAAGATATCGATGCCCAACTCCTCCTCGAGCTCGCGAATCTGCCGGCTCACACCGGGCTGCGAGGTGTGGAGCATGGCCGCCACCTCCGTCAGATTGAAGCCACGCCTTGCCGTTTCCCGGACCGAACGCAGTTGCTGAAAATTCATATCTTGATGGCAGGCGGCACAGCTTGTGGCTGCGCCAGCCGCCTGTTTCTCTTTGTTTTCGTTGGATGCTCAAATCGCCCAGCGCAGACCCGTAGCCGGCACGCCAGGCCAGCTCGGCAATCCGGTTGCCTGTTCTGACTCGGGCTTTTGCAGCACGCGATCCAGAATGCGCGTCTCCAGCGCGGCAAAGCGGGCATCTCCATGCACACGAGGACGCGGCAAATCGATGCGCTCGTCGAGCGCAATGCGCCCGTCCTCGATCAGCACCACGCGATCGGCCAGGGCCACGGCCTCCTGTACATCGTGCGTGACCAGCAAGGCCGTGAAGCCATGGCTGCGCCACAGACCTTCGATGAGGCGGTGCATCTCGATGCGCGTCAGCGCATCGAGAGCGCCCAGCGGTTCATCGAGCAGCAGCAGTCGCGGCTGGTGAACCAGGGCACGGGCCAGGGCTACGCGCTGGCGCTGGCCGCCAGACAGCCGCGCCGGCCATTCGTTTTCGCGGTCAGCCAGTCCTACCTGCGCCAGCACCTTGCGGCCGCGCTCGCGTGCCGAATCGGGCAACCCCAGAATCACGTTGTCCAGCACCCGCTTCCAGGGCAGCAGACGCGCGTCCTGAAACATGATGCGCGTATCCCTGTTCTGCCGGCGCTGCTCGCGCGCATCGCCCGCATCGATCAGTAGCTGCCCGGCACTGGCCTCTTCCAGCCCGGCCACAAGGCGCAGCAAGGTGGACTTGCCGCAGCCGCTGCGCCCAACGATGGCGATGAACTCGCCCGGCCGGACATCGAGCTGCACCTGTTTGAGCACTTCACGCTCGCCATAGCGCTTGGTCAGCTGCAGCGTCTGCAGATGCACACCCTGGGCCGCTTTCTGCTGCACATCCGGCTGCTTGCTGCTGCCCTGCTGCTCTTCTTCCGCATCCTTGGTCCGCTGCCACAGCTTTCCACTCGCCTGCAAGGCCTCGGCCTCGTCCCAGGAAGCCTCCCAGGCCACCAGCGGCTGACGCGCATTCAGCGCACCTGCACCCACCAGCGACTGCGTCAAACGACTCCACAAACTACTCATCGCAAGCTCCTCTCATTCTTTCCACCAAGCCCCAAAAAGCGCACTACCCAGGCCAGAGACATCCAGCAAGAGCCGTCTCGCAGCGAGGATGTCGTCCCCCTCCCGAAGAGAGAGGGGGAAGCCGCGCAGCGGCTAAGGGGGAGTCACCCCTGATACCCCGGATGCCAGCGCAGCCACCAGCGCTCCAGCGAACGAGCAAACACATCGGCCAACTTGCCCAGAATTGCGTAGAGCAAGATGCCCACCAGCACCACATCGGTCTGCAGAAATTCACGCGCATTCATGGTCAGGTAGCCGATGCCCGCTTGTGCCGAGATGGTCTCGGCCACGATCAGAATCACCCACATCAGCCCCAGCGAAAAACGCAAGCCCACGAGGATGGAAGACAGCGCTCCCGGCAAGACGATGTCGCGATACAGCTGCCAGCGCGTGAGGCCGTAGCTGCGGCCCATCTCGATCAGACCCGGGTCCACGTTGCGAATGCCGTGAAAGGTGTTCAGATAAATGGGAAAGAACACCGAGACGCTGATCAGAAACAGCTTGGCCGATTCGTCGATGCCGAACCACAGAATGACCAGCGGAATCAGCGCCAGCGCAGGGATGTTGCGCACCATCTGGATCGTGGAATCGAGCAGCGTCTCGGCCCAGCGCAGCGAGCCTGTGAGCAGACCTAGCAGCAGGCCCAGGCTGCCGCCAATGGCCAGCCCCGCCAGCGCACGCCCGGCACTGACCTTGACATGGGTCCATAACTCGCCCGACTCTGCCAGAGCCCAGGCTGCACGCAACACATCCAGCGGTGCGGGCAGCACCCGCGTGGACAACCAGCCATAGGCCGATGCGGCCTGCCAGGCAGTGATCAGCGCGACCGGCAACAGCCAGGGCAGCAGGCGCAAAGCGAACTGACGCGCCAGCAACTCAAGGCGCGGCACCGGCGGGCTTGCAGGCTGGGCAGCGGATTGCAAGGTCAGCGTTTGAACATCACTCATACACTCTCCTTCAGCTTTGCGACACTCGGACCTGCTCGCGCTCTGGAGCGGCGGCTCCCGAAGCGGCGGCTCCCGAAGCAGCGGCTCGCGGCGAGTACAGATTGGCCACGGTCTCGCCGAATGGGCCGCCGGGGTTCCCACCGCCGAGCTTTTCCTGCACGTTGACGGGCAGCAGCGGGAAGACCAGTTCGGCAAAGCGATAGGCTTCCTCGAGATGCGGGTAGCCCGAGAGCACAAAAGTGTCTATGCCCAGATCGGCATATTCCTTGATACGGTCGGCCACAGCCTGGGCGCTGCCCACCAGGGCCGTGCCCGCACCGCCACGCACCAGGCCCACGCCAGCCCACAGATTGGGGCTGATCTCCAGGTCCTTGCGGCTGCGCTTGGTACCGCCCGCGTGCAGCTGGGCCATGCGGCGCTGGCCTTCGGAGTCCATACGCGCAAACGCAGCCTGGGCCTGCACCACGGTCTCGTCCTTGAGGCGGCTGATCAATCGCTCGGCGTCGGCCCATGCCTCTTCATCGGTCTCGCGCACGATCACATGCAGGCGGATGCCGAACTTGACCTGGCGGCCACGGCGATCGGCCTTCTGGCGCACATCGGCAATCTTTTTGGCGACTTCGGCCGGTGGCTCGCCCCAGGTCAGATAGGCATCGACCTGCTCTGCCGCCAGTTCGTGGGCGGCAGGCGAAGAACCGCCGAAATAGACGGGTGGATAGGGTTTTTGCAGCGGCGGGAACAGCAGCTTGGCACCCTTGACCTGCAGATGTCGACCTTCGAAATCCAGCGACTTTCCCTCATGGCTGCGTGCCAGAATCTCGCGCCAGATCTCGATGAACTCGGCCGATTGTTCATAGCGCGTCGCATGATCGAGAAACACGCCATCGCCCTCCAGCTCGGCCTGATCGCCGCCGGTGACCAGATTGATCAGCAGCCGCCCGCCGGAAAGCCGGTCGAAGCTGGCTGCCATGCGAGCAGCCAGGCTGGGCTGATGCAGGCCGGGACGCACGGCCACCAGGAACTTGAGACGCTTGGTGACGGGCAGCAGGCTGGACGCCACTACCCAGGGATCTTCGCAGGAGCGGCCCGTGGGAATCAGCACGCCTTCGTAGCCGAGGCTGTCGGCCGCCACGGCCACCTGCTTGACATAGTCATGGCTCAGCTGGCGTGCGCCTTCGCTGCTGCCCAGGTAGCGGGCATCACCATGGGTGGGAATGAACCAGAACACTTGCATGACGAAATCTCCTTGAACCTGACTTAGAACCTGGATGCCACGGGGGGCGTAATGGATGAAGCAGCAGGGCCAGCCTGGCCATTGCCGGCGTATTCCGCCGCTGCGGGCTGCCAGACGATGTCGACCACCTTCACCTGGCGTGGAATCACGCCCAGACGAAAAAAGGTATCGGCCACGCGCTGCTGCTCGAGCACGATGGCGGGATTGAGCAGCGTGGTCGGCGAGCTGGGTCTGCGGCCGATAAAGCGGCTGACCACATTCGCATCCAGACCGCTGAAAGCGGCCAGCAGTTGCACGGCCTCCTTGCGCGAGGTCTGCACCAGCTGATCGGCGCGCGTGAGCTCGTCGAACAAGGCCTTGATGAGCTGGGGATGGTGCTCGACCAGGCCGCGCGAGGCCAGATAGAAAGAGTTGTTGCCCGACAGCCCTTCACCGCTGGTCAGCACGCGCGGCCGGATGCTCAGCTCGGTGGCCGCATAGAACGGGTCCCAGATGGCCCAGGCATCTACGCTGCCGCGTTCGAAAGCGGCACGCGCATCGGCCGGTGCCAGATACACGGGCTGAATGTCGGCCCAGGCGATACCTGCCTTGTCCAGCGCACGCACCAACAGGTAATGGGCGCTTGAGCCTTTTTGCAGTGCCACGCGCCGGCCTTTGAGGTCGGCCAGGGTTTTCAGCGGCGAATCGGCGAGCACCAGAATGGCCGAGCTTTCAGGCTTGGGCGGCTCGGCCCCTACATAGCGCAGATCCTTGCCCGCAGCCTGGGCAAACACGGGCGGCGAATCGCCGGTCAGGCCAAAGTCCAGGCTTCCGGCCGACAGAGCCTCCAGCAACTGCGGCCCGGCTGGAAACTCCAGCCAGCTGATCCTGGTGCCTGGAAAGCGCTTTTCCAGAACGCCATGCTGCTTGAGCACGACCAGATTGACGGCCGACTTCTGATAGCCGATGCGCAACTGGGCCGGAGCCGCAATAGCCGGCACAGGCTGGGCCAGTGCATCGTTGGCGTAATGCGCGGCCAGGGTCCAGCTGAAAGCCGTGGTGCCCAGCAGTTGCAGAGCCTGGCGACGGCCGCGATGGAAACGGGGTGAAGAGGATGCTGAACTCATGGTAATGACCTTTTCATGAATCAGCGGCTGGCCAGCAAGTCCACGGGCGCGGCATGCAGCAAATTGAGCTTCTTGGGGATCAGCTTGAGATCGAAGAAGGTGTCGGCAATCTTTTGCTGCTCACCCAGGATTTCGGCATTCACGGCCTTGGTGCCGAACTCGGCACGGCTCAGGTACAGCTCGGTCACCGCGGTGTCCAGGCCCAGGATCTGAGACAGCTCTGCCGCTGCTGCGCTCTTGTTCTTGCTGGCCCAGGCATCGATGACGGCAATTTCCTCGATCGCGATGCGCAGCACATCGGCATTGCGGCTCGCATAGTCACGCGAGGTGAAGTAGTAGGCACGGTTGTTGACCACGCCCCTGGCATCGGCCAGCAGGCGTGCATCCAGGGCCTTCTGGGCCGAGGCCAGGAACGGATCCCAGATCACCCAGGCATCGACCGAGCCTTTCTCGAACGCGGCACGCGCGTCGGGAGGCGCCAGAAAGACCGACTGCACATCGCCGTACTTGAGGCCATGCTTTTCCAGCAGCTTGACCAGGAAGTAATGAACATTGGAGCCCTTGTTGTAGGCAACGCGCTTGCCCTTGAGGTCGGCCACGCTGCGAATCGCCGAGCCCTTGGGCACGATCACGGCCTCCAGACCGGGGCGCGCTACCGTGGCACCCGCATAGACCAGGGGCGCACCGGCGGCCTGGGCGAAGATGGGCGGGGCCTCACCCACATCGCCAAAGTCAATCGAGCCGACATTGAGCGCCTCCAGCTGCACAGGGCCGGCATTGAATTCAACCCAGCGCACGGCCACGCCCAGCGGGGTCAGGCGCTTTTCCAGCGTGCCGCGATTCTTGAGAATCGACAGCCAGCCTTTTTGATGGCCCACGCGCAGCACACGCTGCCCGCTTGCCGTGCCATTGCCCTGCTGCGCATGCAGTCCGCCCGAGGCCAGCGCCAGCGCCAGCGCCGAGGCTGCCGTACCCGCCAGCCACTGACGACGTGTGGTGTTCAGCAGTTGCGACGAAATGACGACGGAAGTGTTGTTGCGATCGGTCATGAAAAATCAATCCTTGGAGCTTGCCGTCCACACACTTCAGGCGCACCTTCGGCCTGATTTCAGGCGCGACTCGGCCTTCGCAGTGCGGGGACTGCTATCAAAAACAGAGACATGGAGAAATGGGAGCCATCCCTCAATGAGACGGCAAGCAAAGGCCGCCCCGGAGCGATGCTGCCGTCCCCTAAGGGAAAGCCGCGTAGCGGCTCAGGGGGGCGTTGGTTCAAACGCTACATCGCACATCGGAGAACGCGATGCTTTCAAAGTCATTGGCTGCGGCCCATTGGGCACTGCGGCGCAGATCGGTGGCCAGCAACCGGGCTGCATCCTCGACGCGCTCGGCGATCTCTGGGGCCAGGCCATAACCGCCTTCAGGCAGCAGGGGCACACCCTGGTCGGTGGCATAAATGCCCGGCAGGATGTGGCGCGCGCCAAGCGACTGCAGCACGGGGCGCAGCGCATAGTCCAGCGCCAGCATATGGTGGGGGCTGCCGCCCGTGGCCAGGGGCAGGACCAGTTTGCCCTTGAGCGCGGTCTGAGGCAGCACATCGAGAAAGACCTTGAGCAGGCCGCTATAGGCGGCCTTATAGACGGGGGTGGCCACCACCACCGCGTCGGCCCGGGCCACGCGCTCGGTCACGGCACGAATCTCGGCATGATCGAAGCGGGCATGCAACAGGGCTGCGGGGTCCAGCTGGTTGAGCTGCAGCACGGGCTCGGTGTTCAGACCCTGGGCCTGCAGACGGGCGGCCACGGCATTGAGCAGGGCACTGGAGCGCGAGGGCTGCGAGGGACTACCGGCAATCAGCAAAATCGACATGGCTTGGCTCTATCTTTTTGTCATTGCAAAGACAGGAGCACTCATCGTGCTCCCGTCCTGCGTTTCTCTTATTTCTTGGTGTAGATCTGATCGAAGCTGCCGCCATCGGCGAAGTGAGCCTTGTCTGCCGCTGCCCAGCCGCCAAAGGCCTTGTCGATGGTGAACAGCTCCAGCTTGGGGAACTGGCCGGCAAACTCGGCTGCCACCTTGGCATCGGTCGGGCGGTAGAAGTTCTTGCCGGCAATGCGCTGGGCCTCCTCGGAGTACAGATACTTCAGATAGGCCTCGGCCACGGTACGCGTACCCTTTTTATCGACCACCTTGTCGACCACGGCCACCGAAGGCTCGGCCAGGATGGACAGCGAAGGCGCGACGATCTGGAACTTCTCGGGGCCGAACTCCTTGAGTGCCAGATAGGCCTCGTTCTCCCAGGCCAGCAGCACATCGCCCAGGCCGCGCTGCACAAAGGTCACGGTGGAGCCGCGCGCGCCGGTGTCCAGCACGGGCACGTTCTTGTAGAGCTTGGTGATGAAATCCTTGGCCTGCGCATCGCTGCCGTACTTGCGCTTGGCAAATTCCCAAGCTGCCAGATAGTTCCAGCGTGCACCGCCCGAGGTCTTGGGGTTTGGCGTGATCACCTGAATGCCGGGCTTGACCAGATCGTCCCAATCCTTGATGCCCTTGGGATTGCCCTTCTTGACCAGGAACACGATGGTGGAGCTGTAGGGCGCGCTGTTGTGCGGCAGGCGCTTTTGCCAGTCGGCCTTGACATTGCCGTTCTTGACCAGAGCGTCGATATCGCCTGCAAGGGCCAGCGTGGCCACGTCGGCCTCAATGCCGTCGATGATGGAGCGCGCCTGCTTGCCCGAGCCGCCATGCGACTGCTTGATGGTCACATCCTGGTTCTGCGTCGCCTTCCAGTGCTTGGCAAACGCCTGGTTGTAGTTCACATACAGCTCACGAGTGGGGTCATAGGAAACGTTGAGCAGCTGCACGCCGGTTTGAGCAAAAGCGGGCAATGTGGGCAGAGCCGAGAGGGTCAAGCCAGCAATCAGACCGGCAGCCAGAGGAAACTTGATAAAGTTGCGACGATTTTTCATTGGACTGTGTTCTTGGAGTGAATGGTTAACGGGCTTCTGCCCCGTTGCTGCGCATTCTTGAGCCGCATTCTTAAAACTCAAACTACTAAGATTTCAGTTTGTTATTACCTAAACATCTGAAATCAACCAAGAGGACCCTACACATGGCACGTACCGTTCACTGCATCAAGCTTGGTCAAGACGCTGAAGGCCTGGATTTCCCCCCTGCCCCTGGCGAACTGGGCAAGCGTATCTATGAAAGCGTGAGCAAGCAGGCCTGGGCCGACTGGCTCAAGCACCAGACCATGCTGATCAATGAAAACCGTCTGAACCTGGCCGACGCCCGCGCGCGCCAGTATCTGGCTCGCCAGATGGAAAACCATTTCTTTGGCGGCGGTGCCGATGCCGCAGCCGGCTATGTGCCTCCCAGCGCCGAGTAAGTTCTTCTGACTCGGACACCAAGCCCCGTGGCCCTGCCCCGGGGCTTTTTCATGTGTGAAATCGCAGCCGTAGCGGCGAAGTCCCACGGACGCTCAGCATGTGGCAGGTCACCGAGGACGGCCTGCCGATCGTGGCAGGAACGGCGTCGGACATCCTCTCCTTATGCCCGGCTCCATCCGTTAATTCCTCCCGGCGACCCAGCCCACAAGAGATACTTGAAAATCCGCATCCTGCGACAATTCGCCTCGCGTGCGGCCCGTTCCATTTCAATGCCACGGCCCCGACCGTCGCCCCCGAGCAGCTGATCGGCTCCCGCGCTGACACATCCACCGCCCATGGTTCTCGATCCCTTCACCCTGCTCGTCCTCTCCGCGGCCATGGCCGCCGCCTCGGCGCTGTACCTGGCTGCAGAATGGAGCAGCGTGCGCGAACGCTCGCTGCTGCTCTGGAGCGCGGGGTTTGCGATCATCGCCGTGGGCAGCGTGCTGGCCCTGCTGCGTTCCAGTGGCTATGTGCTGTTCGGCATCTGGTTCCCGAACGGCTTGCTGATCGCAGCCCACTGGCTGTTCCTGGCTGGCGTTGCCGGATTCACACGCACTAGGCTGCCGCGCACCTGGTGGCTGCTGGCCGTCGTTTGGCTGGCGATGCTGTTTCTGCCCGACGGGCCCTGGTGGTCCAAAACGATGCTGGGCATCCAGTCGCTGATGATTGCCGTCATCACCTTGCGCGCCGGCCTGCTGCTGCGCCCGCATGGCGCTGCACTGAGTGTGGGTGCGGCGCAGCTGCGCTTCGTCCTGCTGGCACACGGCCTGTTCTACCTGGCCAAGGCCGGTTCGGCCGTGGCACCGGACGCTTTCGTCAACCTGGCCAGTTTCCGAGGCGCGGTGATTCTGGTCTCGCTGGTGGAAGGCGTAATGGCGATCATGCTGCTCGCGATGTCCATGACCGGCACCGAGCGCCATCGCCGCGAAGAGCGCATCGCACAGATCGCCGCCCGCGATCCACTGACCGCCCTGGACAACCGCCGAGCGCTCTATCTGCGCGCACCCGAGCTGCTGCGGCAGGCCTCGCCGGCCAGCCCCGGCGCCCTGCTGCTGATCGACATTGACCACTTCAAGCAGGTCAACGACCTGCACGGTCACGATGCCGGCGACCGCCTGCTGGTGACCCTGAGCGACCTCATCCGAGGCTTGCTGCCCCACGGCGCACAGGCCGCGCGACTGGGCGGGGACGAGTTCGTGATTCTGCTGCGCAGTGTCTCCGGTGCCGTCGCACAGGAGCTGGGACAGAACCTGCGCGAGTCGTTCGCGCAGCAGGCGCGCGCCATGTTCGCAACGCCCGAGCCAGTGTCCCTGAGCATCGGTGCGACCTTGTTCGACCAGCCCGAGACCGAGCTGTCACATTGGCTCAAGCGGGCCGACGAAGCCCTCTACGCATCGAAGCGCAAGGGACGGGACCGGATGGAACTCGCCCCGCCTCCGTCAGGGCGGTCGCAATGATGATCCTCTAGCCTCGACAGGATCCAGTGTGGAGGCCCGGATGTACTTCACCTTCGGCGGCTCCCTGGCCCCATTGTCGTTACCGTGATGCTCCCGAAGCGGATGCACCTCAGAGCCTTAGGCATGTCTGCTTCTGGCAGGTTGCGGCTGTCGCTATTCGATCCGTTGCTGTCCTTCGATCCTTAGTAGGCAAAGAATCCTATGCAGGGTTTGCCACTGATCGTAGCCGCATTGCGACCTATCGTTCACAGCCTATAACGGCCACCCGAGCATTGACGGCGGCGACTGCCCGATGACAGGTTTCTGGTGAGCAGTGGTCAGTGGCCTTCAGTTGCAAGCCGATAGGCTGACGGAAGTCCCCTCTCACGACTCATGACCAGATGCTGCCGCCCCATTACGGTCGTTTGCCCCCGCTGGCAACGACTGCTTTGCAATCAAGGGCTTGGCTCGGGCAAATCCATCGTTGACGAAACTTGATCTCCAGACAGCAGCCGTGCGGCTGCCACTCAGCCCAGCGCAAACTTCACGATGTAGTTGCACTTCCATGCATTTCACTGCTCGCGCTGACCAGAGTCTTGCGGAACTCTTCGACCAAGGGCCTCAGATTGATCTTGTGCCAGGCGGCCCATAGCGGTGTGCGGTAGGTCAGCCACGACAGCTCCCGCAGCATGACACCCTCGGGCGTTTGGTGTCGCAGGCTCTGCTGGATCGTCGTCACCCCCAGCCCTGCGGCGACGAGGCCAAGGGCGGCGAGTGGCTCTGTCGCCTCCATCGAGATCGTGGGGGTGAAGCCGGCTTTCGCACAGGCGGCGATCAGGGTATCGTGCCGCAGTGCACTCTCCTTGTGCTTCACGCCAATCCATCGTTGCTGCGCAAGATCGGCCGGCTCGATGTCTTGCTTTTCTGCGAGCGGATGTCCTTTGGGAACAGCCAGAAGCATCGGATCGTTGAGCACTTGCGCCGCTTCAAGGTCGGGATCATCCGGCTGGGGTGGTTCGCAGACCAGAGCGATGTCCAGGCTGCGCTGACGAAGCCCTTCCAGTTGCGCATCCGACTGCTGGTTGTACAGCGCGATATGCACCGCTGGGCGGCCTTGCCCTAGCTCGCGCAACGCATTGGGCAACACGCCGGAGTGCATAGCGTACTCCAGATAGCCGATACAGAGCCCGCCCTCGTCGCCCCGGCCGAGTCTGCGCCCCAGCGACTCGAGCCGGTTGGCGTGCGTGAGCAAGGCACGAGTCTCGGCAAGAAACGTGCGGCCATCGCGCGTCAACCGGATGCGTTGCTGCGACCGCTCGAACAGCACCAGCCCCAGCTTGTCTTCGAGCTGTGCAATCTGCCGGCTCAGTGGTGATTGTGAGATATGCAGGCGCTCGGCAGCGCGCCCGACGTGTTCTTCCTCGGCTACGGCGACGAAGTATTGGAGTTGACGGATATCCAGCAATTAAGACCTCAATGGACTCAAGTTGTGCAAATTATGTCTTGGACAGACTCAACTCGCAATTCTAAACTGCCTTCACTTTCAACACTTTTGATGCATGGAGTGACTATGAGTCTCAAAGACAAACTGGCTGGCAACGTTCTCGGTTTCGGCACGGCCCCCCTGGGAAATATGTTTCGCAACATCCCTGAAGCAGAAGCCCAGGCCACTGTGGACGCGGCCTGGGATCATGGCGTGCGCTACTTCGACTCCGCGCCTTTCTATGGTGCCGGCCTGTCGGAAATCCGCCTCGGCGATGCGCTGTCGCGCCACAAGCGCGACGAGTACGTGCTGAGCACCAAGGTGGGCCGCGTGATCCTGGATGAACTGGAAGACGCCAGCGCCCGCGACCTGGGCGAGAAAGGCGGTCTTTTCGAATATGGCCGGGCCAACAAGATCGTCAATGACTACTCGGCCGATGCCACGCTGCGCTCGATCGAAGACAGCCTCAAGCGTCTGAAGACCGACCGCCTCGACATCGTGTGGGTGCATGACATCGCTCAGGATTTCTATGGCGACGAATGGCTGTCCTACTTCGAAACCGCTCGCAAGGGGGCATTCCGCACGCTGACCCGCCTGCGTGAAGAAGGGGTCATCAAGGCCTGGGGCCTTGGCGTCAACAAGGTCGAGCCCATCGAGCTGACGCTGGATCTGGCCGAAGCCCAGGCCGACGGCTTTTTGCTGGCGGGCCGCTACTCCCTGCTCGACCACGAGCGCGCTTTGCAGCGCCTGATGCCCAGGGCGATCGAGCGCAATGCCGAGATCGTGGTCGGCGGCCCCTACAGCTCGGGCATCCTGGCCGGTGGTGCGCACTTTGAATACCAGAAGGCCCCACCCGAGATCATCGCCAAGGTCGAAAAGATGAAGAGCACGGCACAACGCCATGGAGTGAGCATCAAGGCTGCGGCTTTGCAATTCGCCCTGGCCAACCCCGCCGTCGCTGCAGTGATCCCGGGCGCCAGCCGCCCCGAGCGCATTGCAGAAGACACCGCAGCGCTCAAGGAAGTCATCCCCGCCGACTTCTGGCGCGATCTGCGCGAACAGAACCTGGTGGCTGCGAATGCGCCGCTGCCTGTTGACAACGTTTGAACCTTTGAGATTGAACAAGAGGAAACCGAAATGGCACAAGCATCTGCAACCATTACCCTGGCAGCAACGCCTGACCAAGTCTGGCAACTGATCGGCGGCTTCGATTCTCTGCCCGACTGGCTGCCGTATATCCCCAAGAGCGTTTCGAGCGAAGGCGGACGCGTGCGCAGCCTCCTCAATCCCGACGGCGATGCCATCGTCGAGCGCCTGATGGCCTTCGACCACACCGCACGCAGCTACACGTACGCGATCCTCCAGGCTCCGTTCCCGGTGACCAACTACCTCTCCACCTTGCGCGTGGTCGGGGTCGACGGTGGCAAGTCTGCCCGAATCGACTGGTCCGGTGAGTTCACGCCCAATGGTGTCAGCGACAAAGAGGCCTCCAAGCTGTTCGAAGGCATTTACCGAGACGGTTTGACTGCCCTGGCGGCAACCATGAAAAGCGGTGTCTAACTGCCCACCGGTCTGAACTTGCATCGGCCAAGGTCGTTGCAACTTTCCTGCAGCCCGTCGTCCGTTGGTCGACGGGCTTTTTTGCAGACTGCTACGGCAGATTTTCTGCTTCTTGAGGTCGCAGGCTACGATGGAGGCAAGCACTAAACTCAATGTGACTGATTGCCAACGCAGTCAGAAGCAAACATCCAAGCAAATGAGGTAACCGGTTGCTTTTGGCCGAGACTGTGTGAAAACTCGCTCAAGTAGGAAATTCAAGGTCTTTTCACCAATACCTTTGGCAAGAAATGCGCATACAGAGTGATCTGAGAGTTCGCAACACGTGGGCGGACTACCAGATGGGTCGTAGTGTTTCATTACGAGCACGCCTGACGGCTCAAGGTCACTGTGGCCGCGCATTGCGTGCTATGACCGATCCATTACCGGGGGTCGACCAAATGGCGGAGTTAAAAGGCTGCGCACAGGCAATCGACAAAGGCGGCCACTTTGGTGCTAACCAGCAGGTGCGAGACGTGAAGCACCCACAGCTTGATCGAGCGATTGACCATGTGCTGCAAGCCTTGGTAAATCGACACCAACGAGAGCTTCATCGGTGAGTGTCATCCATGAGTGGCTGTGAATTAGAGCGCTCGCTACACATCACAGCTGACTGTTTGAATGCAGAAACCACAGAGGTTCGTCAGTGGGTACTGAGCTTCTTAATGCAGTTACTCCCGCAGCAATTTGCCGTCGCGGGCCACGATCCGGCCGTTGGCGATGACCAGTGAGCAGACGGGGCGAGCGGCTACGACGTGGGCGGGAGTTTGAGCAGGCACCAGCACCAGATCGGCTCGGCGTCCGGGTGTAAGGCCATAGTCGGCAAAGCCACAGACCTCGGCGCCTGTGTAGGTGACGCAATGCAGAGCCTGTTCCACTTCGTCGTCGCGGCGCAAGTTGTAGCGCATGCCGATGAACATGGCGCGTTCCAGCATGTCAGGGCGGCCAGGTATCTCGGATACCGTCGTTGCCGCCGCAACTCATCAAACGATCTTCGCGCTGTCACCAACGGTTCAGGCGTTGTATCCTGGATCGGCAGTCAAGGACGCAGGGAGATACCGCTGGCAACCACCTTGAGCTCAGCACTTTCCTTATCCATGCTTGCGGCAAATGCGGGGGCATCTTCATAGGTATCGGTGGTGAAGAACTGTTTTTCCATCACCTGGCGCAGCTCTGGATCGCGCATGGATTTTTGCGCAGCCTCCCTCAGCGCGTTGACTACGGGCTCTGGTGTGTCCTTGGGAACGGCCAGCCCGCGCCAGGTTCCCAGCACCAGATCCATGTTCCGCTCACGCATTGTGGGCGTGTTCCCCAGTCCTTTGATCCGCTTTTCAGACATGACCCCCAGTGCCTTGAGTTTGCCCGCATTCACATAGGGAATGACCTCGGGGGCGCTCGCGATCACGGCATCGATGTGTCCCCCCAGCAGCGCCAGCAGCGCCGGCGATCCGCCCTGATACGGAATGTAGTTGAACCTAGCCTTACCCTTCTCGGCCAGCGCGGCAGAGGCCATGTGCCACATCGAGCCCTGACCGGCGTTGCCGATCTGCACATTGGAATCGGGTTTGCGCGCCAGTGCCAGGAAGTCTTCGATGCTGGAATATGGCGCATCGCTGCGCACCACGATCACGGCGGGATCCGCATTCAGCTTGGCAATGGGCCGCAGCGCATGCTGGTCGAATTTGGCCAGGCCCAGATAGTGCAGAAAGGTCACTTCCACCGTGGTCAGCGCCAGCTTGTAGCCGTCCGGCTTGGCGCGGATGACATCCTGCCAGCCGATCACGCCGGCCGCACCGGGCTTGTTGACGACGACGATGCCCTGGGGCATCACCTTGGCTGCGGCCTTGGAGAAGGCCCTGGCCATTACATCGGCGCCGCCACCGGCCTGGTAAGGAACGACCAGCTCTATAGGGTGCTGCGGATAGCTTCCCTGCTGGGCAAATGCTGGCGCGACGGCCAGCGACAGCATGCCGATGCCGGCAAGCAACTGCTTACAGCGGGTTGGCGCCATGATCTTTGCAAAGGATTGATTCACGAGTGTCTCCGGTTATGTGTTTTAAGGTTGTTCTTCAAGAGGAAAGCAAAATGGATGCGTCCACATCCCTGATATCCGTTCTTCCGCAAAAAGCCATCGTCAGATCAAGCTCCTTGTGGATGATCTCCAACGTCCGTGCCACGCCCTGCTCGCCCATGGCACCCAGGCCGTAGAGCATGGCCCGCCCGATGTAGACGCCCTTGGCACCCAGGGCAATGGCCTTGAGCACGTCCTGGCCCGAGCGCACGCCGCCGTCCATGTGGACCTCGATGTGCTGACCCACCGCCTCAGCAATCGCCGGCAGTGCGCGAATAGAAGAAGGTGCGCCGTCCAGTTGCCGCCCGCCATGGTTGGAGACGATGAGCGCGTCGGCGCCGCTGGCCACAGCCAGGCGCGCATCTTCGACGTCCTGTATGCCCTTGAGGATCAGCTTTCCTTTCCACAGTTGGCGGATCCAGGCAATATCCCTCCAGCTCAGCGCTGGGTCGTACTGTTGCGAGCTCCATTCGGCCATTGAGGTCATGTTGTCCACGCCGTCGACGTGGCCGATGATGTTGCCGAAACTGTGCCTCCGGGTGCCCAGCATGCCCAGACACCAGCGTGGTTTGCTGGCCATGTTCAGCAGATTCAGAAGGCTGAGCTTGGGAGGGGCGGACAGCCCGTTCTTCAGGTCCTTATGGCGCTGGCCGCTGATCTGCAAGTCCAGTGTCACCACCAGGGCCGAGCACTGCGCGGCCTCGGCTCTCTGTATCAGCCGCTGCACGAACTTGCGGTCGCGCATCACATAGAGCTGGAACCAGAAGGGATGCCCGCCGGTACCCTCGGCCACATCCTCGATGGAGCAGATGCTGACCGTGGAGAGCGTGAACGGCACGCCGAATGCCTTGGCGGCCCGTGCTGCAAGGATCTCTCCGTCTGCATGTTGCATGCCGGTCAAGCCCGTGGGCGCAATCGCTACCGGCATCGCCACGTCCTGGCCCGCCATGGTCGAGCGCACCGAGCGCCTCGACAGATCAAGCGCCACGCGCTGGCGCAGCAAGATACTCTGGAAGTCAGCGGCATTGGCACGGTAGGTACTCTCGGTCCAGGACCCCACGTCCACATAGTCGTAGAACATGCGCGGCACGCGCCTATGCGCCAGCACGCGCAGGTCCTCGACACAGGTAATGGTTTGCTTCATGCACCCTCTCCCTCGCTACGGCCCTGACGCCCAGCCTGCCCCATTTCATACAGGCGGATGATGGAGGCCGAATCGGCCATCGCGGCACCGCCCTCGACATAGCGTGCGAAGAGCCGCGCCGCCTGCTGCACCATGGGCAGATCGCAATCGGCCTCGTGGGCAAAGGCCTGCACCGCATCCATGTCCTTGGATAGCTGGCGCGCATAGCCAATGGGTGGATCAAAGCGGCGCTCATGGATGCGCGGATAGACCTTCTGCAGCAGCACGCTGTCCGCAAACCCGCCTTGCAGGCAGGCAGGCAGCTGCGCCGCGTCTATGCCCGAGGCCTCGGCCAGCAAGGCGGCCTCGCTCATGAGCACAAAGCCCGCGCCGACGATGGCCTGGTTGATGATCTTCGCCGTCTGGCCGGCACCTGCCGGTCCCATCAGCGTCACCTGGCTGCCCAGCGCTTGCAGCACCGGGCGGGCCCGCTCGAAATCCTCCGCGCTCCCGCCCACCATGATAGTGAGCTGGCCCTCGCGCGCAGCCTGCGGGCCGCCGGATACCGGGGCATCCATCCAGTGCATGCCGGTATGCTGCAGCGCATGGGCCGCCAACTCCCGTGTGGTGCGGGGCGAGATGGTCGAAAAATCGATGACCAGCTTGCCAGTTCCTGCGCCAGCCTGGGCAATGCCCTGCGCCCCCCGGGTGCAGGAGTCGACGGCCGCATCATCAAGCACGCACATCAGCACTACATCGCACTGCCGGGCCACCTGGGCCGGCGATGCCAGGGGGATGGCGCCCGCAGCCGCCACCGAGGCCAGCCGCTCGGGCTCGCGGTTCCAGACAAAGACCGGATAGCCGAGATCGAGCAGGCGCAGCGTCATGGCCTCGCCCATCAGCCCTATGCCGATAAAGCCAATATTAGGCAAACTCATGTCAGATCAGCTTTCTCGCAGCCAAGTTGCGCATCAACGCGCCGATGCCGAAGGTCCAGGCCGGCAACTGGTCGCTGAGCCCTACGGGGTTGAACAACCCTCCCAATCTGGCGCTGTAGATGCAGACTTGATCGTCTACATGGTGGGTAAAGCCAGCTCCTCGTGCTCCACGATCCTCGGTGGGGGCGAACATGGTTCCGCAAAACAGGAAAATGCCGTCTGGGTACTGGTGATGCCCGCCCATCGCATGACGGACCAGGCTCTGCGGTGAACGGCTGATGTACTTCATGGAACTTCTGCCATTCAGAACAAAACCGTCGGTGCCGGAGACCGTCAGTTGCACCTCGGCGCAGGCGATGTCATCGAGTGTGAAATGCTGATCCAATAGGCGCACGAACGGGCCGATGGCGCAGGAGGCATTGTTGTCTTTGGCCTTGCCTAGCAGCAGCGCGCTGCGCCCCTCGAAGTCGCGCAGGTTGACGTCATTGCCCAAAGTCGCGCCCACGATTTCACCGCGTGAGTTCACGGCCAGCACGATCTCCGGCTCCGGGTTGTTCCAGCTCGATGCCGGATGCAAGCCCACCGCTGTGCCATGCCCCACCGAAGACAGCGGCGCCGCCTTGGTGAATACCTCGGCATCAGGTCCTATGCCCACCTCAAGGTACTGCGACCACAGTCCCTGGGCGGACAGCACCGCCTTGAGCTTGCATGCCTCATCGGAGCCTGGTTCGATGGCCGACAGGTCTTCCCCCACGACAGCCGTCATCGAGGCCCGTATGGCATGCGCCTTCTGGGGCTCGCCTCTGGCCTGCTCTTCGATCACGCGTTCCAGCATGCTGGCCGCAAAGGTCACGCCCGCGGCCTTGACGACCTGCAGATCGCAAGGCGCAAGCAAATGCGCATACTGCGGATTGCCGCCATGCGTCAGACTGCTCCTGAGCCACGCCTCAACAGGACCAAGGTCAGCGCCCGCTGCACCGGCCGCCAGCGCCAGGCGGTCGTCGCGCTCCATCAGTGCCGAAAATGTTGGCACCTGCTCGCTCAGATCTATCAAGCGGCCGTTGCGGACGGCCACGACGCGTGGCCCCGCAATGTTTTTCTCACCGTCCGCGCCTGCCAGCCAGACGCGCCCAACGAGTACGGCCTGAGCGTGATCCTGTGGAAGGGTCTGGTTCAATACGAATTTTTCCATGTTCATACTCATCAAGCCGTTACCTTTGCATCGCGAATAACCTGCGTCCATTTCTTCTTTTCGCTGGCGATGAAAGCCGTGAATTGAGCGGCGGATCCACCACCGTCTTCCGCGCCAAATGACACTAGCTTTTCTGCCACTGCAGGCATCAGAAGTGCCTCATTGACATCTTTGTTGATGGCTTGCACCAGGGCATCCGGCAGGCCTCGAGGACCTGCAAGGCCATACCAGACCTTTGCATCAAATCCCGGGAAGCCGCTCTCCGCCACCGTGGCAACGTCCGGCTGCGCCTTGGCACGTGCAAGACCGGTCTGAGCAATTGCAACCACCTTGCCACTCTTCACATGGGGTGCGGCCGAAGTCATGGTTTCAAAGCTGTAGTCGATCTGCCCGCCCATCAGGTCCGAAATCATTGGGGCAGATCCACGATATGGCGTGTGCAGCGCTTTCACACCAGCACGCAGCTGGAACATTTCCAGCGCCAGATGCTGGATGGAGCCAGGCCCCGACGATCCGAAGCTCACCGTGCCCGGACTTTCCTTACAGCGCTGGATGACGGCAGCCAGGGTCTGCGCTTGCTGCTCCTTGCGGCATATCAGCAGGCAGGGCGTGGTGCCCACAAGCACGACAGGCGTGAAGTCACGCTCCGCGACGTAACCGATCTTGGGATACAGGCTGGGAGCAATGGTGTGATTGCTGAAATTCGTCATCAGCAGGGTAGCGCCGTCCGGCGGCTGCTTCGCAACATACTCCGCTGCAATGACGCCCGCAGCACCGGCCTTGTTTTCGACGATCACGGTGCGGTTCCAGCGCAGGCTCAGCTGCTGTGAGAGGACACGGCTCATGACATCTGTTCCGCCACCTGGCGGAAATCCCACAATGATTCGGATCGGGGTCTTGGGAAGCCGCGCTTCGGTCTCGCTTGCCGGCGAGATCCCGTGCATGGCTGTCAGGCCTGCCGCGGCCAAAAAGTGGCGTCGTTGCATATCGTGTCTCCTTGGTTTCCTGCATTGCGCCTGCTTGTTTTGATGAGGTCCGGATGAACTGCAGCAGGCTTTGTTTGCAGAAAGTCTAGGAGCCGTGATCACGCTGAACAACGTGGAATATTTCAAGCGCTCCCCAAGTTTTTCTCATGCATTAGAGCCCGAGTTTTTCTTGTGCAGACGCCCAATTTTTCTCGGTTGAGGCTACGGGCTGCGCTTCCTACACTTTTTCCATGCGACGACAAATTCGCAGCAAGCAACAAAGGTAGCAATCCATGGAAAACACCATCCTCATATCCCGCGACGAGCAGCAGATCGTCACCCTTACGCTGAACAACCCGGACAAAATGAACGCCATGAACCTGGAGATGTGGCAGCGCCTGGGCGATCTGATGCAGGAGCTGGAGGCCGACGACTCGGTGCGCTGCATCGTGGTACGCGGCGCTGGCGAACGGGCTTTCTCGGCGGGCGCCGACATCGAGGAGTTCCCCCGCACCCGGCTGAACAAGGCCCAGGCCTTGGCCTACGGAAAAATCACGCACCGCGCCATGAAGGCGGTGTCCGAAAGCCGACACCCAACCCTGGCCGTCATCCAGGGGGCCTGCGTAGGCGGCGGACTGGAGCTGGCCGCGGTCTGCGACATGCGCATTTGCGGCGTCTCCAGCCGCTTCGGCGCTCCGATCAACCGCCTGGGCCTGGTGATGTCCTATGGCGAACTGGGCGCCCTCGTCGCGCTGGCAGGCCGCGCCGTGGCGCTGGAGATCGTGCTCGAAGGCCGTGTGTTCGACGCAGCGGAAGCCTTGCAAAAAGGCTTGATCAATCGCGTGGTGCCGGACATCGCCGTGCTGGAAGAAGGCTATGCCGCAGCCCGCCGCATCGCAGTGGGCGCTCCGCTCGTGGCTCGCTGGCACAAGGGCTTCGTCCACCGCCTAGCCCAGCCCCAGCCGCTGACCGAGGCCGAACAGGAAGTCGCCTACGACTGCTTCGAGACCGAGGACTTCCAGATCGGCTACCGGGCCTTCCTGGCCAAGCAGCGCCCCAGCTTCGTCGGCCGCTAAATCCGTCTTCCCCACCTTTTTCTTCCGACTGCAATGACTCTTCCACTTTCCAGAATCCGCGTACTCGACGTCAGCCAGATCATGGCCGGCCCCTATTGCTGCATGCTGCTGGGCGACATGGGCGCCGACGTGATCAAGGTCGAAACACCTGGCGTGGGTGATCAGACCCGCCGCGCCATGGGCTTCAAACTCAAGGGCGAGGACAGCGGCGGCTTCCTCGCGCTGAACCGCAACAAGCGCAGCGTCGAGATCGACCTGAAGAACCCTCAGGGGCTTGAAGCCTTCTATGAACTGGTGCGCAGCGCCGATGTGCTCGTCGAGAACAACCGCCCCGGAGTGGCTGCGCGGCTGAAGATCGACTACCCCACGCTGCAGGCCATCAACCCGCGCCTGGTCTATGCAAGTATTTCGGGCTTCGGGCAGACAGGCCCCTGGGCCATGCGCCCCGGTCTGGACCTGATCGCCCAGGCCAGCTGCGGCCCCATGAGCGTGATGGGCGACCCCGGCGGCGCGCCCATGAAGTCCAGTGTTCCCTTTGCCGACCTGGGCGCCGCCCTGTTTGCCGCCTATGCCATCCTGAGTGCCGTTATTGGCCGCGGGGAAACGGGCCAGGGCCAGTACATCGACGCCTCGCTGTTCGAGACCGCGCTGGGACTGTCGATCTGGGAAAGCGCCGAATTTTGGGGCACGGGCCGCGTGCCCACGCCGCTGGGCAGCGCCAACCGCATGAGCGCCCCTTACCAGGCAGTCAAGGCCGCAGACCGCCACTTCGTCATCGGCGCTGCCAACCCAAAGCTGTGGGCGGCCCTGTGCCAAGTGATAGGGCGCCATGACCTGCTCGCCGACCCGCGCTTCACCGACAATGTGGAACGCATCAAGAACCGGGCCGTGCTGCTTCCCATTCTGGAAGCTGAATTCGCGCGCCGCCCCGCTGCCGAATGGGTGGACCTGCTGCTCGCTGCCGGCGTGCCTGCCGCGCCCATCCACAACTATGAGGAGGCCCTGGCCTGCGAGCAGTCCGTAGCGCGCGACATGGTGATGGAGATGGAGCACCCCGTCGAAGGCAAGGTCAAGGTGCTGGGCTTTCCGGTCAAGCTGCGGGGCACGCCCCAGCAGATCCGCCGCGCGGCGCCCCTTCTCGGTGCGCACACCGAAGAGGTCTTTGCCGAGCTCGGTCTATCCTCGGAACGCATCGAGCAGCTGCAAAATGCCGGAGCATTCGGCGCGCAAGGCCAGACCGCCTTGCCCGCATAAGCAGTCAGTTTCCATCGCTCATCCGTGGCCCCTTTCACCATGACCACTGCAAACGCCGAGATTCCGGCCTTCATAGACGCTCACCACCATTTCTGGGATTTGGACCGCAACCCCTACCCCTGGCTACAGGGCGAGACCGTCCATGACTTCCGATACGGCAGCTACGAAGCGCTGCAACGCAATTACTTGCCGGACGACTTCGCGGCCGACACCCGGGGCTACGCACCAATGGCCACGGTCCATATCGAGGCGGAGTGGGATCGCGGAACGCCAGTGGACGAAACCCGCTGGCTGGCCACGCTGGCTCAGCGCTACCAGCGCCCCTCGGTCGTGGTGGCACACGCAAATCTTGGCGCCGCCGATACCAGGCAGGTGCTGGCGGCGCAGGCCGCCTTCGACATGGTTCGCGGCATACGCCACAAGCCCGTGGTGGCCGCGCGCATCGGCGACTTCTGCCGCGGCGAGCCGGGCTCCATGGACGATATGCGCTGGCGCGACGGCTACGCGCTGCTGCAGCAGTATGGCCTGTCGTTCGACCTCCAGGCGCCATGGTGGCACCTGGAGCAGGCCCAGGAACTGGCGCGAGATTTTCCGGCTACCCCGCTGATACTAAACCACACGGGTCTGCCTTCGGACCGCTGCGCGCAGGGATTGGCTGGCTGGAGAAAAGCGCTGGAAGCTCTGGCACAAGTGCCCAACACTGCCTTGAAGATTTCGGGCCTGGGCCAGCGCAACACCCCCTGGTCCGCAGAGGCCAACATCCCGGTTATCCGCGAAGCCATCGCCATTTTCGGCGCAGACCGCTGCATGTTCGCCAGTAACTTCCCGGTCGATAGCCTGGTCACCAGCTACCCGGCCATCGTCTCGGCCTTCGCACAGGCCATTGCTCCTCTGGCGTCTGCACAGCAGCAGGCGCTGTGGGCCGGCAACGCCGCACGCATCTACCGGATCAAGGCCGATAGCCCGGCCCGCGATTAAGACTGCTGGTCCCGGGCCAGCTCCGCCCGCATCCAGTCGACAAAAGACGTGATGCGCGGATCGCCCAGGCGGCTTTGCGGAAACACCAGGTAATACGCAAACTCGATGGGCAGGCTGTATTCCGGGAACAGGCGTACCAGCTTTCCGGATGCCAGGTCCTGCTGCACCCAGCTTTTTTTGACCAGCGCCACGCCTTGCCCGTCGATCGCGGCATCGATCACCAGATGGCTGGGCCAGAACGATGGGCCTCGTGTGGCATTGATGTCGTGCACGCCCATGTGTGCCAGCCAGGTGGCCCAGTTCGGATTGCTGACATCGTCGTAGGTGCTGTCATCATGTAACAGCACATGGCTCCTCAGATCCGCAAAATCACGGATGGGATGCGGCCCCTGCTGCAGCGCCGGGCTGCAGACGGCGAACACTTCGACGGGCAGCACCATTTCCGAATACAGGCCGGCATATACGCCACGCCCATAGCGGATCTCCATGTCCACATCGTCGCGGGAAAAATCCGCCATGAGCTTGGAGGTGGACACCTTCAGGTCCAGATCCGGATGCTCGCTGGCAAACCGGCTCAGACGCGGTATCAGCCACTTGACGGCGAATGTCGGCGGCAGATTGATCTTGAGCAGCGCAGTGCTTTTCTCGCGGTGCAACTGGTAGGTCGCAACTTCCAGCTGCCGGAATGCCTCCTGCACTCCGGGCAGGTACGCCTTGCCCGCCGGGGTGAGCGTGAGCGTCTTGGAATCCCGGACAAACAAGGCAATGCCCAGGTTTTCCTCCAGCGACTTGACCTGGTGGCTGACGGCCGAGGGCGTGACGAACAACTCCTCCGCCGCCTTGGTAAAGCTCATATGCCGCGCCGAGACTTCAAAGGCACGCAGCGGGTTCAATGGGGGAATTTTTCTGGCCATACGCAAAGCGCCATCCATGCAATTAAAAAAGTCGCCATGGACAGCCATGCGCGACTTTGAACTTTAACCGGCGCGGAGGCCGGCTACATGCTTGCGGGCTCAGGCCTGAGCCATCACGCCATTCGTCAGCCGCCAGGTACCCAGCGGATTGGCGCTTTGCAGCGCCGTGGGCAGCAGTGCATCGGGGATGTCCTGGTAGCACACCGGCCGCAGGAAGCGGTCTATCGCGCTGGCCCCCACCGAGGTGTACATGGCGTTGGAGGTGGCCGGGAACGGGCCGCCGTGCACCATCGCATGGCAGACCTCGACGCCTGTCGGGAAGCCGTTGGCCAGAATGCGGCCGCATTTGCGCTCCAGCACCGGCAGCAACTGGCGTGCGGCGTCGTGGTCGCCCCCATCCAGCAGCAGGGTCGCGGTGAGCTGGCCCTCCAGCAGATCGGCCACCTGCAGCAGCTCATCGAGACTGCGCGCCTTCACGACCACCGACGCCGGTCCGAACATCTCGGCCTGCAGCGCCGGGTTGCTCAGCAGGTGCCGGGCATCGGTTACGTAGAGCGCTGCCTGGGCGGCATTGGGCTGGCCGGCGGCATCCGCGCCGCAGGCCACGCGCTCGACCCCTTCCACGGCTTCCACCTGAGCCCTGCCCTCCTGGTAGGCGGCGTAGATGCCCGGCGTCAGCATGGTTTGTGCGGCCTTGGCACCGAGCGCCTTGCCAGCCGCAGCCACGAAGCGCTGCAGGTCGGGCCCATCGATGGCCAGCACCAGGCCGGGGTTGGTGCAGAACTGGCCTGCGCCCATGGTCAGCGAATCGGCAAAGCCCTGGGCCAGGGCCTCGCCGCGCGCGGCCAGCGCATGGGGCAGCAGGAACACCGGGTTGATGCTGCTCATCTCGGCATAGACGGGAATCGGCTCGTGGCGGTTGTTGGCGATGCGCAGCAGGGCCAGGCCGCCCTGGCGCGAGCCCGTGAAGCCCACGGCCTTGATACCCGGGTGGGCCACGAGCGCCTCGCCGATCTCGCGGCCGGCGCCGATCAGCAGCGAGAACACGCCTTCGGGCATGCCCTGGCTCTGCGCCGCCTTCTGCACGGCTCGGCCGACCAGCTCCGAAGTGCCCAGGTGGGCGCTGTGCGCCTTCACGACCACGGGTGCGCCTGCAGCGAGCGCCGAGGCGGTGTCGCCGCCTGCCACCGAAAAGGCCAGCGGGAAGTTGCTGGCCCCGAACACGGCCACCGGGCCCAGCGGGATCTTGGCCAGCCGCAGGTCAGCCCTCGGCAATGGCTGGCGCCCGGGCTGGGCAGTGTCGATGGTGGCGCGCAGGAAATGCCCGTCGCGCACGACCTGGGCAAACAGCCGCAGCTGCCCCACGGTGCGGCCACGCTCGCCGGTCAGGCGGGCCAGCGGCAGACCGCTCTCGGCATGGGCGCGCTCGATGAGTACATCGCCCAGCGCCATGATTTCGTCGGCAATGGCTTCGAGAAAGGCGGCTCGGCGCTCCAGAGGCAGGTTGCGATAGCTGTCGAAGGCACGGGTGGCCAGGCCCACGGCGCGGTCCACGTCCTCGCGGGTGCCCAGGCCGAACTCGGGCTCGGCAATGGCAGCGTTGGCTGCGGGATTGAAGGCGCGCAGGCCTCCGGCCTGGCCGCGCACGGCGGCGTGGCCGATCAGCATTTCTCCGGTGAGTTGCATGGGGGTTGCTCCTGTTGGATTGTCGGGATGGAAGAAAACAGCGAAATTCACTCGTCCAGCGGCTGGCCGCTGCGGTCGCGTGCCAAGGCCACTGCCGCAATGGAAACCAGCGCACAGGCGGCGAGGAAAAGAACCACGGGTACATAGCTGCCGCTGAAATAGGCAATCAATGCGGTCGCGATCAGTGGCATGGGACCGCCCACCAGCGCTGCGCCGATCTGGTAGCCCAGCGACATGCCGGTGTAGCGGATCGCTGCCGGAAAGGCCTCGGCCAGCAGCGTGCCGATCATGGCGCCGTAACTGGCCCAGATGATGCCCAGGCCCACGCCGATGGCCAGCGCCGCGGCAGGCACGGATTTCTGGTCCAGCAGCCAGAAGTACGGAAAGATCCAGGCCAGGAAGGCCAGGCTGCCGAAGATGAAGACCTTCTTGCGGCCTATGCGGTCCGACAGGTGGCCGAAGAACAGCATGAAGGGGAACGCGATCAGTGCGCAGACCAGCACGATGTTGAGGATGGTGGAGCGCGCAAAGCCGTGATCCATCATGTAGGAGATGGTGAAGGTCGCATACAGGAAGAAGGTCGAGGTCTCGATGACCTTCGCGCCGATGGCGATCAGCACCTCCCGCCAATGGTGCTGCAGCGTTTCCTTGAGTGGAATGCGCGGGGCGCTGCGGCTGGCCTGGATCTTCTTGAACGAAGGCGTCTCGCCCACGGCATTGCGGATCCACATGCCGATCATCACCAGCACGATGGAGCCCACGAAGGGAATGCGCCAGCCCCAGGCCAGGAAGGCCTCCTCGCTCATGCTGGCGCTCAGCAACGAGGTGATGATGTTGCCCAGGGCCAAGCCCAGCACTGCACCGGTCTGCGGCACCGCGCCATAGAAGCCTCGCTTGGCGCGCGGCGAGTACTCCACCGCCAGCAGCACGCCGCCGCCCCACTCGCCGCCCAGGGCTAACCCCTGCAGCAGGCGCAGCAGCGTCAGCAATATGGGCGCGGCCATGCCGATCTGTGCATAGTTGGGCAGCAGGCCCATGAGCACGGTGGACAAGCCCATCATGGACAGTGTCATCGCCAGCGTCTTCTTGCGGCCGACGCGGTCGCCGATGTGCGAGAAGATCACGCCTCCCAGCGGCCGTATCAGGAAGGCCAGCGCAAAGGTCGCCAGTGCCAGCATCTGGCTCACCAGCGCGTTGTCGCTGGGAAAGAACTGCTTGGCAAAGATGATGGACGACATGGTTCCGTAGAGGAAATAGTCATACCACTCGATGGTGCTGCCGACGGCGCTGCCGAAGAGCGCGCGGCGGCGCTCGGAATCCGGAACCATGGTTTCCTTGGCGGCCATGGAATCCAGTGCATTGAAAGAGGTGCTGCTCATGTCTCCACCTGCATTTTTCTGTGTTGGGCTATTGGGTCATGCATGCCCGGCAGCGGCCTCATATCGGCGCCCGGGCATGTACGCATGAAGCTCACATCGATTGCCACAGCATCTCGACATAGTCTGCGGCCGAAGCCTCGCGCGGATTGGTGCGATGGCTGTGGTCGGCCAGCGCGCCCTGCACGATGCGGTCAAACAGGTCCTCCGTCACACCCAACTCGCCCAGGCCCGTGGGCAGCTGCAGCGCGCGGGACTTGGCGACCAGGGATTCCTCGACCGACACCGAGGCCGGCAGGCCCATGGCCTGCGCCAGGCGGGCGATCTTGTCTTCGCGCACCACGGATTCCGCGCCGCGGTTGAAGCGGATCACGGCCGGCAGCAGGATGGCATTGAGCGTGCCGTGGTGCAGCCTGGGGTTGATGCCGCCCAGCGAATGGCTGAGGCTGTGCACACAGCCCAGCCCCTTCTGGAAGGCCAGCGCCCCCTGCAGCGAGGCACTCATCATGTTGGTTCGCGCCTCGACATTGGCAGGCTCATGGAAGGCCGTGTCGATATGGTGCCAGCCACGCCACAGGCCGTCGAGCGCAATGCCGTCGGCCGGCGGATTGAAGGCCGGGGCCAGAAAGGTCTCGATGCAGTGCGCGATGGCGTCCATGCCGGTGGCGGCAGTGAGCCCCGCGGGAAGGCCCAGCGTCAAATCCGGATCGCAGATCGCCACCTTGGGAATCACATACGGGGAGAGGATGCCGACCTTGCGGCCGTCATCCAGGATGATGATGGCGCCGCGCCCTACTTCGCTGCCCGTGCCCGCCGTGGTGGGAATGGCGATGATGGGCAGCGTGGCGGCGGTGATGCGCTGCAGCCCACCCTCGATCAGCGCGAACTGGCGCAGCGACCCTTCATGGCGCGCGGCTACGGCCACCGCCTTGGCCAGGTCGATGGACGAGCCCCCGCCCACGGCGACGATGCCGTTGCAGTCGCCAGCCTTCAGCACCTGGACGCCGGCGCGCACAGCCGATTCGGACGGATTGGGCGGCGTCTCGTTGAAAACAGCCGCTGGCTGCTGGCCGAGCGCGGACTGGACCTTGTCGACGATGCCGACAGCCTCCACGCCTTTGTCCGTCACGATCAAAGGTTTTGTAATACCCAGCTTGCCGCAGACTTCTTTCAATTCAGCCAGGATACCGGCGCCGAAACGTACTTCGGTCACATAGTTGATCAATGCCATATCGCCTCTTGTCTCAAACAATTCACAGGAGGTGGAGTCTATGAAGACAGCCCACTTCAGAACACTGACAATTTTCGATAGTGATATAACTTTTCATCATTCCAAGCATCAGACTCAGCCTGAACTTCGTGATGGCGAGACTGCCTGCCAGCCGTTGCGGCCGCTCATCGCCATCGAGGAAAGTGGCGCCCCGCTTGGCGCTTCAGACAAGGCAGAACTTGCCCAGCCCGGCGCCAGCAAGTCCTGGCGCGAACTGGGGCAGACGTTTCAGCGGAAGCTCTTTGAGTGCACAAACCGAGGGTTAATCCCTAATGAAACCGGCCAGTGCGTGCTGCGATTTGCACGCCTGATTCAGGCTGATATCAATAACCTGCGGTTTGAGCTGGATGCGATTGCCTGCGGCGCGGGCCGGCGATTGGCCATCAGGCGAAAGCGCTGAAGTGGAACGCGCTGGCCGTGACAGGGTTCTGGTGCTCTATGAACTGGTGCTGCGCAAGGGCGTGTAGAAAAGCCCGGCGCTCACCCTGCTGGCAGGCAGCAGCAACTCACTTCGACAGCTCCGTCAGCGACCCTTGCAGTCGCTGTCGAGGCACTGAGGGCCAAGCCCACGATACGATTCCGGGAGCCGAAGCCCAAGCGCGACGCTGCGACCTCGGCGCGGGTTGAGGGATTGAAGGCGTACAGCCCCGGCCTGGCCGCGCAGCTTGTGGTGAGCGATCGGCATTTCTCCGGAAGCCACATTGGAAAAATCCGGTCTTCCACATGGAAGACCGGAGGCAGGAAAAACCTGGGGCAGCCAGATCGCCACCGCATGGCAGGCAACCTCGCCAGGCCGGCAAGGCTTATTTGGCGGCCCTGACCTTGGCGATTTCAGCCTGCAATTCACTCACGACGGTGCCGCCGATCTGCGTGGAGTGCTTAGCAATGATGGGCTTGGTCCGCTCCGCCATGCGAGTGCGCTCGGCATCCGAGAAATCATTCGCCTGCATGCCACGCTTCTTCAGCTCGGCCAAGGCCTTCGCGTCGTTCTCACGGCTCAGGCGGCGCTCAAACAGCTTGGCCTCGGTCGCCGCATCGCCGAGCAGCCTCTTTTCGTCCGCGCTCAACTTGTCCCAGCTTTTCTTGCTCATCAACAAGATGAATGGGTTGTATACATGACGCGTCAGGCTGATGTATTTTTGAACATCGTCAAATTTGGAGGATTCAATCAGCGCATTGGGATTTTCCTGCGCATCCACGGCGCGAGTCTCCAGCGCGGAATAGACCTCGGAAAACGCCAGAGGCACGGCATTGGCATTGAAGTTATTGAAAACATCCAGCAATACCGAGCTTTGCATGGTACGGATTTTCAGGCCACCCAGGTCTTCCCATTTAACAATCGGGTGTTTGCTATTGGTCACATTACGGTAGCCATTTTCCCAATAGCCAAGAGAAACCAGCCCTTTTTCGGGAAGCTTTGCCTCCAGCTTTTTGCCAAACGGTCCGTCAAGCACCGCATCTGCTTCTTCGGGCTTGTTGAAAAGGAATGGGAAATCGTAAACCCCAAAGTCCTTCACGATTCCGCCCAGGGTTGTGGTCGCGCCCAGAAAGAAATCGAGCGTGCCACCTTGCAATGCCGATTGGGCCTGCAAGTCATTTCCCAGCTGTGCATTCGGATAAACACGAATCTTGATTTTTCCGCCGCTGTTCTTGTTGACGATATCCGAGAATTTCTTGAGTCCGACCACCACCGGATGATCCGCCGGAACGCTTGCTGCCGCCTTGAGCGTTCGCTCCGAAACCTGGGCCTGTGCCGCAGGCATCAATACCGCCGTGCTCAAAGTGCAGGCAGCAACGATTTTTACAGCCCTGGAAATGGAATATTGCATTTTTGTCTCCTTGAATATCCGGTTTATTTGAATCAACCGTAGAACCAGCGTGCAGGACCAGTTACCAGCACCGGGAAGAAAACCATCATAAACATGACTGTCAGCTGAGCCCCCATGAATGGCAGAACCCCGCGGGTGACTTGGTCCATTTTCATTTTCCCCACGCCTGCCACCACATTCAGAACCGTGCCAACGGGCGGAGTGATCAGGCCAATGGAGTTGTTGATGATGAACAGCACCCCGAAGTAAATGGGATCGATGCCGGCCGCTTTCACCACGGGCATCAGCACCGGAGTCAGAATCAGAATCGTAGGCGTCATATCCATGGCCGTGCCCACCACCATGACCAGCATCATGATGGCGATCAGCAGCAGGGTCTTGTTGCCCATGAAGGGCTCAAGCAGCGCGATCATCTGGTCAGGGATTTCGGCCACGGTGATCAGCCACGCGCTGACCATGGCGGCAGCCACCAGCAGCATGATGACGGCCGTGGTTTTGGCCGAGCTCAGAAATGCCTCGCACAACTGGCCCCAGCTCATCTCCTTGTAGACCAGCATGGACACCACGAGTGCGTAAACCGCGGCCACCACGGCGGCTTCTGTCGGTGTGAACACGCCCATCTTGAGGCCGACGATCACGATCACCGGCAAAAAGAGTGCCCAGGTCGACTCCCTGAGTGCCGCCAAACGCTCTTCCCAGCTGGCCTTGGGCGGCGTGGAAATGGCCTCCTTCTTGGCAACAAACCACCAGGCGATGGCAATGCTCAGGCCCATCAGCAGCCCTGGAACAATGCCGGCCATGAACAACTTGCTGATGGAGAGATTGGCCGCAACCCCGAAGATCACAAAGCCAATGGAAGGAGGGATCACCGGTGCGATGATCCCCGCCGAGGCGATCAATCCCCCGGCACGTGCCGGGTCGTGACCGGCGCGCTTCATCATCGGCAGCAGCAGCGAAGCCAGCGCAGCCGTATCGGCAACCGCCGAGCCCGAAAGCGCCGCCAGCATGCATGCGGCGACGATGGCCACGAAACCCAGACCTCCACGCTTGTGCCCCACCAAGGTCAAGGCCAAATGAACGATGCGGCGCGACAAGCCGCCCACGTTCATGATTTCGCCAGCCAGCATGAAAAATGGAACAGCCAGCAAAGGAAAGCTATCCGCTCCATTGATGACGTTCTGCGCAAGAATCTGCGCATCGAACAAATCCAGATGCCACATCAAGGCAACACCCGAAGCCAAAAGTGCATAGGCGATCGGCAGCCCTATGGCCATGGCAGCCAGCAAAGAGCCAAGGAAAATAAATACCGTCATGGCAGCACCTTCTCAATCTGTCATCGATTGGCGCTGCATGGCGCCTGTTTTTTCTCGTCGAGCTTGGCCTCGTACTGGGTCAGCTCTTCGCTTTCCTGGCTTAGCGAGAAGGAAGCCTCCTCGCCCCTGAGCGCAGCCCAAAGCTGCTTGAGCAAAATGACCATGCTGGCCAGACCAAAGACAAAGCCGGAGCCGTAAAAGATAGCCATGGAAGCACCGGAAACCGGTGCCAGGACATCCATATTGATCAGTATTTGCGACCAGCTGCCCGACATCAAAAGCCAGCTGATATAGAGCATCAACAGTCTGGCGATCACGGCGCAGACACGCTTGCCCATCAAGGGCAGCCTTGAGGTCAGCACATCGGTTCCGAGATGGGCGTTTTCCCGCAGCGCAATAATGGCGCCCAGAAACGTCATCCACAGAAACAACCAGCGCGACATTTCTTCACTGATGCTGATGCCCGAATTGAAGGCATAGCGTAAAACCACGTTACCAAACACCAGCACCACCATGATTGCCAGACAAATGCCAATCACGATTCCCAGCAAGCGACTCAATCCATTCGTCAAAATCTTCATGGCTTGTCTCCTGTTTTTTAATTACCCGATATATCCCGGGCTTTTTTGCATTCATTCAATCAATGCCTGAGGCATTGATTGAATGAATGAGGCGACTGCCCTTTATTTGATCGGAGAGAAATCCGCAGGACGCAGCAGCACCGATTCCTGCTTGACGATCATGGGGAAGGCGGTAGGTACAAATTTTTCCAGCCAATCTTGGTCGCGGTACAGTGCAGCGCGGCGCTCGGTTCTTTCATCCAGGCTTTCGTAGGCCCAGATATGGATGATCTGATTCAGCTCACCAATCTCCGTATACCACCAGCCGACCAACTTTGCGTATTTGGAGATAACCGGAAGGCCGACTTCTTCAAAATGCTTCAGATATTCTTTGACCGTACCCACTTTCAGGGTGTATGTACGCATTTCGTAATACATTTTTGACTCCTATGGAAAGTAAAAATCAGAACATGCCGTGGTAGGCGTTCTCGATGATCAGCTTCACGTCATGGGCGCGGGTAATTCGCGGATTCACCAGCACATTGCCGCTGCGCATGGAGTCTTCGATCATTTTCGGCAGGGCACCCAGATTCACGCCTAGATCCTTGGTATTGCTGGGAATGCCGAGCTTGGCATTCAGCTCAATCACGGCCTTGACCACGGCACGCGCGGCATCGATGGCGGAAAGGCCAGAAACGTCCTGACCCATGGCAATGGCAATATCCCGGAACTTCTCGGGGCAGGCCGGGATATTGAAGTCGATGACATAAGGCAGCAGCGCCGCGTTGGCAATGCCGTGGGGAATATTGAAAACGCCGCCAAAGGTGTGCGAGATCGCGTGCACATTGCCCAGTTTGGATTGGGCAAACGCCATGCCGGCCAGCAAAGAGCCAACCAACATGTCTTCACGGGCTTGGACATCAGAGCCCACGACATAGGCCTTGTAGAGGCTTTGCGAGATCAGCTTGATGGCATGCAGCGCCATGCTCTGGCTGATGGGGTTGGCCTGCTTGGACACATAGGACTCGATGGCATGCGTCATGGCATCCATGCCGGTCGCCGCCGTGATTTCCGGGGGCAGCTTCAGAGTCAGCTCCGCGTCCAGGATGGCCAGCTTGGGCAGCAGCAGCGCGCTGACGATCACCGTCTTGAAACGCGTTTGCGTGTTGGTGAATACAGTTGAGGCCGTGCATTCGCTGCCCGTGCCTGCCGTGGTCGGAATGGCGAACAGCGGCAGGGGCGTCGCCTTGAGTTTTTCGTAGCCTTCGTAGTCCAGAATGCCGCCGGGATTGGTGGCCATGGCGGCCACACCCTTGGCCGTGTCGATGGAGCTGCCGCCACCCAGACCCAGCACGGCGTCGCAGCCGGTCTGCTTGATGAACGCCACTGCCGCATCCAGAACGTCCGTCGTGGGGTTGGGCTCCACCTCGCTGAAGATCTCGTATCCGATTTCTGCGGCTTTCAGCGATTGCAGCACCACATCGACCACCGGAGTTGCCCTGAGGCCAGGATCGGTCACGATCAACAGCTTTGTGATGCCATACGGCTTCAGCAACTTGCCCGTCTCTTTGGCCAGGCCACAACCGCTTTGGATACGTGTCGGAATATAAAAATTAAAGGCACTCATTTGCCGTCCCCTGTTGCTTTGCATTCGAGATGGCGGAGTCTATGAAGCCGGCCAGTTTCGGTACACTGACAGCTTTCCATAGCGATATAACTTTTCCTCATGCGACTCACCACACCCAGCCTGAACTCCGTGATGTCGCGCCTGCATGCCAAGCAGCTGCGGCTGCTCATCGCCATCGAGGAAAGTGGCTCCCTGCTTGGCGCTGCGGACAAGGTGGGCCTCACCCAGCCTGGCGCCAGCAAGGCCTTGCGCGAGCTGGAACAGACGTTTCAGCGGGAGCTCTTCGAGCGCACGAATCGAGGGTTAATCCCTAACGAAGCCGGCAAATGCGTGCTGCGGTTCGCACGCCTGATCCAGGCCGACATCAATAACCTCAGGTTTGAGCTGGATGCGATTGCCAGTGGCGCGGGCGGGCGGCTGGCCATAGGCACCATCATGGGCGCGGTGCCGCTGCTCACCGATGCAATCTCCGACCTGCTGCAACAGCAGCCGCGCATGTCGGTGGAAGTAGTCGAGGACACCAGCGAAACCCTGTTGGGCCTGGTGGATCGGGGCCGCCTGGATGCGGCCATCTGCCGCTCGTCGGTGAGCCGCGACCCCGAAATCTACGAGTCGCTGTTCATCAAGGACGAATCGCTGTCGGTAATCGCCAACGTGGGGCACCCGGCCATGGGGGCGAAGTCGGTGGAGCTGACCGAGTTGCAGGACAGTCGCTGGGTGGTCTACCGCGCGCATATGCCCATGCGCCGGCTGCTGGAGCGCGAGTTCCACGAAGCGCAGCTCAACTTCCCGCTGCACCTGGTCGAGACCACATCCACGCTCACCACCCTGTCTCTGCTGAGCCGCAACACCGATCTGGTGGCCCTGGTGTCCGACGACGTGGCGAACTACTTCTGCCGCCACCATCTGGTCGGAGTGCTGCAGTTGAAGCTCAAGTCACGCAGCGAGCCTTATGAGCTGGTGCTGCGCAAGGGAGCCCCACGCAGCCCTACCCTCAGCCTGCTGCTGAAATCCTTGGACAAGGTGCAGGCCACGGGTGTGGCCGAGGACCGTGTCCACGATGTGCCGAAGTGATTTAAAAAAGATAGCTGCTTGCGCTTGCCCATATCGATATTCAGCATGTTTTCCATCTGAAACCCAATACAGACAAGCGCAAGCAGCTTTCAAATTTTCGGCCCCGCAAAAATCAGGGCTTGGTCACATCCAGCTCGGTCAACGGCCCCTGCATGCGGTAAAAGTTCAGATCGGCCGCCGTGAAGAAGGCCTTCGAGCGACCGCCAATGAAGTCGTCGATATGCACGACGGTAGCGCCATTGGCCTCCTGCCAGGAGACGGCGTACACGCCCTCGCTGATCTCCTGCCACTGGCAGGGCGATTCACCGCTGGCACCTGCATAGGGACCGCTGACGATGGCATAGCTGACGGAGGCGCCGTCCGCAGAATAGACGTTGTGCGCCGACAGGCCGTCATAGTCGACACGGAAGCCGCGGCCGGCGAACAGCGGGCGCGAAGTGTTGGTGGAGTTCATGATGGATTCCCAAGGAGAGATGGATGGGCCGCGCCGCTGCTCCTTTTCAGGGAACAGCGGCATTTCATGGCTTCTTAGAGAGGCAGAGGCGCTTCGGCCGACACCAGGCCCTGCTCGCGCAGCGCAGTCCAGAACGCGGCGGGGATGGGCGCCTTGGCCAGCGCCAGGTTTTCGGCAATGCGCTCGGGGCGGCTGGCGCCGGGGATGGCAGCCGTCACGGCCGGGTGGGCCAGCGAGAACTGCAACGCTGCAGCGCGAATATCCACCTGGTGCTCCTCGCTCAGTTGGCGCAGGCGGGCCACGCGCGCCAGGATTTCCGGCGGCGCCTTCTGGTACTCGTAGTGCTCCCCTCCAGCGAGGACGCCGGAGTTGTACGGGCCGCCGACCACGATGCCCACGCCGCGCGCAAGGCTCTCGGGCATCAGCTTGCGCAGTGCTTCGGCATGGTCGAGCAACGTATAGCGGCCAGCCAGCAGAAAGCCGTCGGGATCGGACTGCTCCAGCGCCATCTCGCAGGGCTCGACGCGGTTCACACCCAGGCCCCAGCCCTTGATCACACCCTGCTCGCGCAGGCTGATCAAGGTTTTGGCAGCGCCGTCCATGGCGATCTGGCAAACGTCCTTCCACTGGTCGCCGTGGAAATCGACCGCTGGGTCGTGGATGAAGACATAGTCGATATGGTCCACCTGCAGACGCTTGAGGCTGGCCTCGATAGCGCGCAGCGTGCCGTCGGCCGTGTAGTCATAGACGGCCTTGTTGGCCAGACCGTACTGGAACAGGCCGCTCTTCTCGCCCAGATCACGCGTGCTCGTATCTTCGAGCTCGTCGGTCAGCAGGCGTCCGACCTTGGTGCTCAGCACGTATTCATTGCGCGGATGGTGCTTCAGGGCTTCGCCCAGGCGGATTTCGGCCAGGCCCGCACCATACATGGGAGCCGTGTCGAAATAGCGAATGCCTTGCTGCCAGGCCGATTCCACCGTGTCCAGGGCTTCCTGCTCTGGAATGTTGCGGTACATATTGCCCAGCGGTGCCGTGCCAAAGCCCAGTGCGGTGGGCACGGAGATGCGCTTGGAGATGTTTGGGGCATTGTTCATGGTTCAAGCCTCTGCGGATTCAGTTTCCAGCGTGGGGTAATCGGTCAGGCCGCGCTCGCCGCCGCCGAACAGCGTTTCGCGCTCGTGCAGGGCCAGCGGCGCACCGGTGCGCAGGCGCTTTGGCAGGTCGGGGTTGGCGACAAAGGGGCGGCCGAAGCCGATCAGGTCGGCCCAGCCCTTGGCCACGGCTTCGCGGGCGCGCTCTGCCGTGTAGGCGCCCGCGTAGATCATGGTGCCGGGGAAGGCTTCGCGCAGGCGCTGCTTGAATTCCACCGGCATGTGCGGAGCCTGCTCCCAATCGGCCTCGGCAATGTGGATATAGCCCACGCCGATATCGGCCAGCAGCCTGGCGGCACCCAGGTAGGTGGTTTCGGGGTCTGCGTCCTCGCAGCCGTTGAGCGTGGTCAGCGGCGCCAGGCGGATGCCGACACGGCCGGCATCGCCCGTGCCTTCAACCAGGGCGCGGGTTACTTCACCCAGGAAACGCAGGCGGTTTTCCAGCACGCCACCGTATTCGTCGGTGCGGTTGTTGGCGTTGGAGTCGATGAACTGGTTGACCAGATAGCCGTTGGCGGCGTGCAGTTCGACACCGTCAAAGCCCGCTTCCATGGCATTGCGTGCGGCCTGGCGGTAGTCATCGACGATGGCATGGATTTCGTCAACGCTCAAAGCGCGCGGCATGGAGGCCTGGGCAAAGCCGGGCTTGCCGTCGGCATCGGCCACGAACACATTCACGCCCTGGGCCTGAATGGCCGAAGAAGATACAGGCGACTGGCCATTCAACAAACTGGTGTGGCTCAAACGACCCACATGCCAGAGCTGGGCGAAGATGCGACCGCCAGCGGCATGCACGGCATCGGTCACCAGTCGCCAGCCAGCGACTTGCTCGGCGGTGTGGATGCCGGGCGTCCAGGCATAGCCCTTGCCCAGCGGCGAAATCCAGGTGCCTTCGCTGATGATGAGGCCGGCGCTGGCGCGCTGAGCGTAGTACTCGGCCATCAGCGCATTGGGCACATCGCCAGGCTGGCTGGCGCGCGAGCGCGTCATCGGGGGCATCACGATGCGGCTGGGCAGATTGAGGCCGCCCATCGAATAGTTCTTGAACAAGGGATCTTGGATATCAGGCATTGCAAATCTCCTCGGCCGGTGCCCTCACCTTGGCCAACGAATGATGAAAAATGGGCAGCACATGCTCGGCGATCTCATGGAAAGTCTCGTCAAGCGGGCGCTGGTTGCGGCGGAAATGCAGGCCGACATGATCGACACCGGCTGCGCGCAGTGCATGCAGCTCCTCGATCAAGGCCTTGCGGCCGCCACGCAGGCCGAAGCGCCAGCGTTGCAGCGGCTCATCGGCGTTTTCGGTCAAGTCCAGATGGATGAAGCTGGCATACGGTTTGGTGTGTGGCTTGTCACCCGCCACGGCGCGCCATGCGGCCACGCGGCGTGCATGGTCCTCGGGCGTGCCCGGATAGGCCAGACAGCCATCCATGTTTTCAGCCACCCAGTTCGGGGTTTGCTGGGCCAGCCCGGCCACCAGCAGCGGCAGCGGCGACTCCATGCACGGCAGCACATCCAGTCCACCCGGCAAACGGGCCTGCGCACCTTCGCGCAGCAGTTCCACCTGATCGCGGAAGTTCGCGCCACGGCCCTCGAAGTCGCGCCCGAACAGCGGGTACTCCACCGGACGGTCGCCGCTGGCCACACCCAGCATCAGGCGGTTGCCGCTCAGGCGCTGCACCGTGGCAGCGGACTTGAGCGTGAGCAGCGGCTCACGAATTGGCAGCACCACGGCTGCGGTGCCCAGCAGAATGTTCTGCGTGATGCCAGCCAGGTAACCGAGATAGGAAAACACCTCGAATACCTGGGCCGCATCGCCGAACGACGGGTCGTACAGCGGTACATCGCGCACCCACAGGGCGCGAAAACCAAGACGATCGGCCAACCGGGCCAGTTCGGCATGGCGGCGCAGGTCCGGCTCGCCGGGCAGGCGGCCAGCCTCGCGCCGCGCCTGGTCGCCCGCAGGCGTCCAGTCGTTATCCAGAGGAGCTTCGATACCGATGCTGAAGCCGCCTTCGGTCAAGCGAGCCAGAGAAGCAGTCATTGCAGGTTCTCCCTTAATCCCAGATAGGAGCCAGGCCTTCGGGGCTGACTTCACGGCCGTTGCGCTCCAGCGCAGCGATCAGCGCCATGTCTTCGGCATCCAGCTTGAGGTCGCGCGCCAGCAGGTTGCTGGCCAGGTTCTCGCGCTTGGTCGACGAGGGAATCACCGCATAGCCCAGCTGCAGCGCCCAGGCCAGGGCCACCTGCGCCACCGTGGCGTTGTGCTTGGCGGCAATCTGCGCCAGCACCGGGTCCTTGAGCACCTTGCCGTAGGCCAGGGTCATATAGGAAGTGACCTGAATGCCCTGCTCCTTCAAAAAGGCGGTCAGCTTGTGGCCTTGCAGATAGGGGCTCAGCTCGATCTGGTTGGTGGCAATCTCGCCCTGGCCCACGGCCGCGATGGCCTGCTTGGTCAGTTCGATATTGAAGTTGGAGATACCGATCTGGCGGGTCAGCCCCTGGGCCTTGGCCTCGGCCAGCGCCTCCATGTACTCGGACAGCTCGACACCATTGCCAGGGGCAGGCCAGTGGATCAGAGTCAGGTCCACATAGTCCGTACGCAGCTTTTTCAGGCTGTCCTGAAGGCTGGAGATCAGCTTGGCTTTGCTGTAGTTCTCGACCCAGATCTTGGTGGTGACGAACAGATCGCCACGTGCCACGTCGCTCTCGGCAATCGCCTGACCGACTTCGGCTTCGTTGCCATAGATCTGAGCCGTGTCGACAGCGCGGTAACCCACATCGAGTGCATTACGCACCGAGTCGATCACGACCTGACCGTTCAAACGGAAGGTGCCGACGCCGAAAGTTGGGATGTTGCTCATGAAGGGACTCCTGGGTTGATGTGAAAGGCGGAATTGCTTTTCCGATGACTGAAGTCTGCGCTTTTCATATTTGCAAATTAAGCCCTGCATAAAACAAATTCTTTTGAAATAAAATCAAATATAGAGGCTGCTGCATGCTGAGCACAGCTGAATTCAATATCATTTTTGATAGCTACCAGCGCCTTGCCATCAGAGCCTTCATCCCATTTGATGCACAAAAATAAAAAAGGCCAGTCCCATGGACTGGCCTTTGAGTCAATTGCCTTTGATTGCCCCTGCTCAGGCGCCCTGCACCGCGCTTTGGCGGCGGCTGCTACCCAGCCAAACCAGACCCAGACCACCCGCCGCCAAGACAGCGCCAGCCAGCGGAACGGCCGCATAGCCCAGGCCCTGGCTGATGACGGCACCGCCCAGAGCAGCTCCCACAGCATTGCCCAGATTGAAGGCGCCGACGTTGACCGATGAGGCCAGGCCGGGAGCCTGAGCCGCAGCCTGCATGACGCGCATCTGTACCGGAGGCACGATGCCGAAGGCAGCCACGCCCCAGACCACCAGGCCGACGGCTGCACCAACCTGCGTACTCATCAAAAAGGGCAACATGGCCATGACTAGAGCCAGCGCGCCGAGGATGAGCTTGGTTGCCCCATCCAGCGACCAATCGGCCAGCTTGCCGCCAATGCTGTTGCCCAGCGTGAAACCTATGCCGATCAGCACCAGGGCAAAGGCCACGAAACCGGGGCTGGCGTGAGTGATCTCGGCCAGCACCGGAGCCACATAGGTGTAGAGCGTGAACATGGCGCCGGCACCCAACACCGTGGTCCCCATGGCCAGCAGAACTTCTGGGCGGGTCAAGACCTTGAGCTCGCGGCGCACGTCGGGGCGCGGGCCGGGCTGGCCCTTGGGCAGGACCAGCCACAGCGCAGCGATGGTGATCAGGCCCAGCAGGGCCGTGCCGCCGAAGGCCACGCGCCAGCCGACCTGCTGACCTATCCAGGTAGCAGCAGGCACGCCGCCGATATTGGCAATGGTCAGGCCCATGAACATCATGGCGATGGCGCTGGCCTGCTTGTCCTTGGGCACCACGCTGGCCGCCACCACGGCACCGATGCCAAAGAAGGCACCATGGTTGAGGCTGGTGATCAGGCGCGACAGCAGCAGAGTGGTGTAGCTAGGCGCAAATGCCGACAGCAGATTGCCGACAGTGAAAAGAACCATCAGCCCTATCAGCGCCGCGCGCTTGCCGAAGCGGCTGAACAGCAAAGTCATGATCGGCGCTCCGACCATCACGCCGATGGCGTAGGCCGAAACCAGCATGCCCGCCGTGGGTATGCTGACCTGCACGCCGTCGGCAATGACGGGCAGCAGGCCCATGGGGGTGAATTCGGTGGTGCCGATGGCGAATGCACCAATGGCCAGGGCGAACAAAGCGGCCGAGGGTTTCATTGCAGCCTCTCCTACAGGGAATTATTGACAGCGAGATGAGCGGAGGATGAAAAAGCAGCGGCATCAGACACGGGCCAACGACTGCGGCTCAACACGGCGGTCCAGGCGACCGGACATCACGGTCAGGCCCAAAGCGCCCAGTGTTACCAGTGCTGCGACCCATGGCGTATGAGCTAGGCCCAATTGGCTGACCACCTGCGCTCCGGCCCAGGAACCGCCTGCCACCCCCAGATTGAAGGCGGAAATGTTGAAACCCGTGGCCACGTCGGTCGCATCGGGTGCTACCTGCTCGGCCAGACGCACCACATAGACCTGCAGACCGGGCACGTTGCCAAACGCCACTGCCCCCCAGGCCAGCACGGTCAGCACAGTCAGCGGCTTGTTAGGGGCCGTGAAGGTCAGCACCAGCAGCACGGCGGCCAGCAGCGCAAAAATGAGCTTGAGCGCCGCCACCGGGCCCTTGCGGTCGGCCAGACGGCCGCCCCAGAAATTACCGACAGCCACCGAAACACCATAGGCAAGCAGCACCAGGCTCACCATATTGGGGCTGAAGCCGGTGATGTCTTCCAGAATCGGGGCCAAGAAGGTGAAGGCGATCAGCGAGCCGCCGTAACCAACGGCCGTCATGGCATAGACCAGCAGCAGGCGCGGCAGCAACAGCACGCGCAGTTGACGGCTCAGCGGCGCCGGCGCGGTATGAGCGATATTGCGCGGCACCAGAGCCCACGCGCCGATCATCGCCACCAAACCAAAGGCTGCCACGACCAGAAAGGTGGTGCGCCAGCCAAAGTGCTGGCCGATGAAGGTACCCAGCGGAATGCCAGTGACAAAGGCCACGGTCATGCCGCTGAACATGGTCGCGATCGCGCTGGCACCCTTTTCGCGTGGCACCAGGCTGGTTGCAACAATAGTGCCAACCGAGAAGAACACGCCATGGGCCAGGCCGGTCAGTAGGCGCGCCACGATCAGCGTGCCGTACCCGGGGGCCTGCCAGGCCACCAGATTGCCGACAGTGAACAAGGCCATGAGCGCAACCAGCAGCAGCTTGCGCGGTACGCGGCCGGTCAGTGCCGCCAGAATGGGCGCGCCGATGGCCACGCCCAGCGCATACAGGCTAACCAGCAGGCCGGCTGACGGCAGGGAAACAATGAGATCGTCAGCAATGGTCGGAATCAATCCGACAATGACGAATTCGGTGGTCCCTATGGCAAAAGCCGCCAGGGTCAGGGCAAGCAGGGCAAGAGGCATGGCTGCAATCCGGTATTGGTTTTTCAATGGACTGCAGTGTCCTCGGTTAATATTTGCAGATTAAGCCCTGTATAAAACAAATTCTCTTGAATTAAATTCAATAATGAAAACCACCCTCGATGAATTGCAGGCCTTTGTGGCAGTCGTGGATACGGGCTCCATCACTGCCGCCTCAGAGCTACTGGACCTCACGATCTCGGCCACCAGCCGCACGCTGGGGAGGCTGGAGGAAAAGCTTCAGACCACGCTGCTGCGCCGCACCACGCGCAGGCTTGAGCTGACCGAGGAAGGCTCCACCTTTTTGCACAGCGCCCGCGCCATCATCGCCTCCGTTGACGCTGCGGAGGAGCAGATGGCCGCGCGACGCATGCGCCCTGCCGGGAGGCTGCGCGTCGACGCGGCCACGCCCTTCATGCTGCATGTGCTAGTGCCGCTGATCGCGGGCTTTCGCGAACGTTACCCCGAGGTGGAGCTGGAGTTGAACTCCAACGAAGGCATCATCGACCTGATTGAAAAACGCACCGATGTGGCATTTCGCATCGGCGTGCTCAAGGACTCCACCCTGCACGCCCGTCCCATGGGCACCAGCCAGGTCCGTGTGCTGGCCAGTCCCGCCTACCTCAAGCGCCACGGCACCCCGACCGAGCCCAGCCAGTTGCTCCTTCATGATGGGCAACATGCACTCCTGGGCTTCACCCAGCCCGAGGCACTGAACGACTGGCCACTGCGCGACGCAGCTGGCAACATCCTGCGCATTCAGCCGACGATTGCCTCCTCCAGCGGCGAAACCCTGCGCCACATGGCTCTGGCTGGCCTTGGCATCGTCTGCCTGTCGGACTTCATGACTCGTGAAGACCGCAAGAGCGGCAAACTAATACAGCTATTTCCCGAACAGACGCTGGACGTGCGCCAGTCGATCAACGCCGTCTATTACCGCAACACCGCGCTGGCTGCGCGCATCACCTGCTTTGTGGACCATGTGATGGAGACCCTTGGTAGGCAACCATTCTCAGATTGACCTTCACGAAGTGATCAGCCTCCTTGCGCCTCAGTAGTGAAGGCATCTCCCACAGGTGACTTGGCCGAGCTTCCAGACCTTCCCACTTTCGGACGATGCCCTACTTCTTACAGACAGGCGCAGCCGATGGATGGACTGCCCTCGGCAGGTAGACATATCCGGCTGGAGGCGTAGAGCGGTAGCTTAGATCGGGTGCCTCGGTATGTCTGGTATCGACATCAGCAGTCATTGAACGGCCACAACTTGATGGTGACTCTCAGCCTGCAGCTGTCGTCTGGAGGTGAGCGGCGGCTGTCCGCTCATGACAGGACTGCGACAGTCGCAGATCGCCCCATCGCAGACCTTTGCGTGCTGTCGTCCCAGGTCTGCTTTGCAGAAATTGCAGACAGAGTGGACGCGCAAGCCTGCACTGAGCCAGACAGGGTCTGGCCGCAAGGTTCTAGAACATACTTAAGCGGGGGCTTGAAACCGGAAGCCTGCGGCAGTTTCCGTTCCTGGACACCGACAGCTCAGCTCGAAGCCTTGGCCAGCTGCTGAAGCTCAAGCTGCCTGGCAGCGCTGGCTTCGAGGTTTGCACGCTCTTCATCCAGATAGCGATAAATGCTTTTGAGATCGGCGATTTTCTGTCTGATCTCCGCCATCTTCTTTTCAATGAGTTTGGCGCCGTCAGCACAATCGATCGTCTTGTTCCGCTGCGCATCCAGGATCTGGCCTATTTCCCCCAGCGAAAAACCCATGCTTTGTGCGCGCTGGATAAAGGTCAGATCCTGCAGAGTTTGCGCAGTGTAGACGCGATAGTTGTTGGTTCGTCGCGTCGGCGAGATCAGGCCGATTTGCTCGTAGTAACGCAAAGTATGGCGGCTGGCGCCGCTGCGGGTCTCAAGTTCGCCGATTCTCATGAAAATACCGCTTGACTATAGAGTTAGGTCGACACTCTACATTTGATTTCTCACCTTACCAAGGAGCAGGAGAATGAGCGTGGAGTGCTTTGTCACGGGAGGGACCGGCTTCATCGGTCAACATTTGCTGGCGAACCTGAGTGCCAAAGGTCACACCGTCCGGGTATTGATGCGCCGCCCAGAGCGACTAGCTGCACTGCGAGAGCAAGTCGACCATCTGGGAGGAATTGCCACCCGAGTATTTGCCGTTGCAGGCGACCTGGAGCGTGACAACCTCGGGCTGAATCCTGCCGACCAAGCAGTGCTAAGGCAGGCCAGGGTCGTATTCCATCTGGGTGCTCACTTCGCTTGGGGGCTTTCATCGGAGCATTCTCGTGCGGTCAATGTGGAAGGGGCAAAGCGCGTGGCGCTGTTGGCGGCTGAGCTAAATAGCCGCTTGGTGATGATCGGCGGCTACATGCTGAAGAATCATGAACATCTGCTGCGCATCGGAATTGATCCTCGCCATCCAGAGCTGACCGATTGGCCTGCCGTCTACCGGCACGTCGGTGCTTACGAGGCGAGCAAGCTGGAGGCGCACTTTGCGACACTGCAGGTCATGTCCACCAAGGGCGGGAAAGTTACCGTAGTTCACCCCGCGACGGTCTGTGGCCACAGCCGTACCGGACATATCCTTGACGGTCAGCCGCTGGTGGCACTGATACGCAATCTTGCGCAGGGAAAGCTGGCTGCAGTGCCTGGTACTTCCGAGCATTGGCTGCCACTGGTCACCGTGGATTACCTGGTTGAGTTGGTGGCGGCTTGTGCTTTCGATGCTGCCATGGTGGGCAAAGAACTACTGGCACTTGATGACCAAAGTCCCAACTTGCGAGAGCTGCTGGGACAGGTAGCACAACCCATGGGCCTGAAGCCTCCCAGGCATCATATTTCACTGCGATTGCTGAAGTTGCTGCTGCGTATTCCACCCGTCGCGCGGTTCTTGAATACAGACGCCGAAGCCTTGGACTTTATCCAGACCACTCGCTTTGATACGGCGGCGGTCGAGCAATTTGCCAATAGGCATGGAATAGCCAAACCGGATATACGTCAGGCTTTGCAGCACACTGCAATGTTCGTCAACTCATATTGCATGGCCAAGGACAGGACTGCCTGACTTATTCCCTGGGGCAGCAAACAACATCAAGATCCGAGGTGGTCGTACGAAGCAGGACAGCGCGGTCTCGGGCATGCCGCAGATGTGCGCTTGCATACGCCCGCAAGGGTCTGCAGCACTATTTCGGCACATACGAAAGCATTCATCCAAATGATGTCGGACATGACAACAGATCGCATGGCCGGTCTGGGATGGAATCAATATTCAAGGCCGACCGACAAGACGGTTACCTGCAAGAGAGTTCATCCCCGCGACAAATTGGGTGCGCACTCATGACAACGGCCATAAAGCGTAATTTCATGGCTATCTACCAGAAAACCAGGTGGCGCCATAGGTGCTCACAAATTCGGACTCGGCCAACAGAAGGTCAGCGGGAACAACCCGTTTGACTATGTGAATCTGGTTGGAGAACGCAATGCAGCTGTCCGACTTCAACGGTCCGCGCGAAGCCTCCTGGCAACTCAGGCGCGACGTGGACCTGAGCTCCATCGCCCCCTGAATTGAGCGTGGCCTACACCAGAGACTCCGACGCCGTGTACGCTAGCCATCTCGGCTATTGGGCAACCAATGGCAAGCACTGGCTCAATCCCCAGAGCACGCATTCGATGCGAGCGACAAATCAGCCGGCAACCGCTTTCGAGGGCGTGAGTGAAATGGAGGTCTTGGCCATAAGCCGTCGAAACTGACGCTCAGCGCAGGTATCGGATAGCGGTGAGGAGGTACATGCAACCGAAGGGGTCGCGAGCGATCTTCATCCGAAATGAGAAAAGATGATCCACCCACGCTTGGGAATTACTATCAAGCCAGACTCATGCCCAGTTGCATAGAAGGAGCCTGGTTCTCTCAAGGCTTCATTGATATCGCGCTCCATTTCGGAGGGAATATCCGAGCATCCCTCGTTCATACCGGTCAGCCAGCCGTTTCGAACTATTTCGTCCTTCGGCTCAATGTAGGGTGTTTCCTTCCAGTCACTGTATTCACGAGCTTTATGCCGCCTAGCCTGCTTGGCTTCTCTTAAAGCATAAAGCCCATTCGTGCGAATGTTTTCCAGCGATAGCCCATCCATTTTGTAGACCGCTGCTCCGCAACCTTCTCTGAAGCCGCCGCTGTCCTCGATAAACAGTAGTTCTTCAATCTCGATCGCCTGAGGTAGGTAGCCTTCGTACCAGTAACTGTTGAAGCTTGCACAGCCTCGGGTTACAAGGAGGAACGCAGCCACAATTGAAAGTGCCATCAAACTGAGCTTCATTGCGCCTCTCATATCGCCCTGGGGTAACCCTTCAGTCAAGCCGACCTGCATTCTGCCGTCGGCTTACCTAGTCCGTTAGACACTCCATGTCCGTATCCTTGTACCTGGCCGATCATGCCAACCTCCAGACGCCTTGCAGTGAGATATCGCCGCTCACCTTCAACGACGACGGCTACTACTGGTTCCTTTGCCTCTACCTTGAATCAGCAAACCTCGAACGCCACAAAGGTGAGCTGGTTGATCTTTACGGTGGCGGTGTCATCGAAGGCTATCAACTGCATCGCCTTCGCACCGAGCTCGAGCAAGCAATGCAAGATGTCGCGCATAAGCCGGACTCCTGGCTGGTTCTCGTCAGCTGGCAGGGCGAGAGCATTGCAGTCCAGACTGAAGACTGGCGCAAAGTCGAAAAGCTCGAAGTGCTTCACGTCATCACTTCGCTCCTCGCACTCATCTTGTCAAGCTCCCCTACGCGAAAGATTGTCTGCGATGGTGGCTGAAGCGCCTAACGTCGAACGTCAGTAACTGTCTGCATTGGGCTGAACTGCGACTGTCGCAGTCCGGCCAGGAGCCGACGTCCGTGAATGCCTGTTCCCAGAGCATGAACTTCACGCCTCTGCTGACTCAGTTTCCAGTGCACGAGTTTCTGCAACAGAAGCCTGCATGTACGCGGATGCCAAAGGCGCTCCGCGTGGACACGACCCAATCCGGCGCTATGCCGTGGGAAATCGCTCCGCGATGTCTTCAAGCGGCATCCGCAGTGCGTTGGTCAGATAGCTGACTGTTCGATAGAAACCTGCCAGCATCAGGAGTTCCATCAAGGCGTTCTCGGGGAAGGTGACACTGAGACTCGCCCAGAGTTGGTCGTCGATATCGCAGTGCGAGTGCAATGCATCACAGACGCGAATCAGCAGTTTCTCCTCGTCGCTCCAGCAGGCATCTGCCGCCGAGCCGAGAACGGTCGAGCGAACCTGCTCGTGAGTGAGTTCGGCCAGCTTCGCAAAGCCGGTTACGTGGACCCCCCATTCGTATTCAGAGCGACACAGGGCCGTCGTGCGGTCAATTACGATTTCCCTTTGCCGTATTGTCAAATGACCGCGATCCAACAGACTGCCGGAGAAGAACTTCCTGGCCAGACGAGGATCGCGGGCCAAGGTCGCGAAAAGCCATAGCGGCGGGCGGCCCTTCATGGTCTTGTCGATGCGCTCCGCAATATCGGACTCAAAGGGGGGTTGTGCGGGGGCGATGCGTGCTGTCATGTATTGCCTTCCAAAAAGTGCAGGTTGGAGCAACCGCCAACCGGTGCCCCTAACCTGAAGTTCAGGCTATATTGAGTGCTGTATAAAGTAAAGCGCACATATGACACCAGTTATTGACAAACCAGTCCGAGGCTCCAAGTCAGGACGCCCCCTCATGGTCGTCCTGGATCTGCTAGGAAGACGGACTACGCTGCGGATTCTTTGGGAGTTGCAGTCCGGCTCGCTGACGTTCCGCGCTTTGCTGGACGCTTGCGAGACAAACACCCGTCTATTGAACATTCGACTCGGCGAACTGCGTGAGGTGGGCTTGGTGGATCACGCGGAGGGGGGTTACCGGCTCACGGAAGAAGGCAGGAAGCTGGGAAGTGCCCTCAAACCCCTGACACAGTGGGCCGATCAATGGGGGCATCGGATGCGAGATCAGACCAAAGCCGACGCAGCGGCCTCTGATTCTGCCGACTAAACTGTGGATCCTCCTCAGATTTCGTGCAGGCAAAGGAAGGCATCCTCTGCGCATCTAGCACTGAACCTGCTTTTTTGGAATTCCGCTTAGGAACTGAGGACATCGGCTGCCAAAGCGCTGAGGCGGTGACCAGCCCCAAGCAGCAACCTGAGAGAAAGCCATCCAGGCCTGCCCCCGGCCGAACGCTCCATTCACTTGCGGCCCTGAAATCAGGCGCAGGACGATTTGGCGCTCACATCGAATGTCTGCCCCAGGAATTCATGACGCCCGCAGCCTCCCTGCCATGAGCTAGCCTGAGGGGTTTGAAACGAATAATTTCCGATCAATCCAACGTGAACTTGCTCGCGGCCTAATCAACCCACAGCACCTCAAACTGCTGTCGGACCGGAGCGACCTGTATCGACACCTCATCACCTTCGCACTTACCCAGCATAGCCCTGCCCAAGGGGGCTTTGCTGCTGATGACCTGGATGAGTGCAGCGCCGTTGAACAACTTCATGTTCCCCCCATCCGGGCCGAGAAAGATCTGTTGTTGCGTGTCGTCTGAATCCACCAGGCAGATCAGTGCGCCGAGTTGTATGCCTTTGCTGGCGTTGTAGGGCTGCGGGCGGAACTGGCGCCAATTGGCCATCGCTTGGCGGATGGCTTCTGCGCGACGCGCTTGGCCAGCAGCCAGGTAGGAAGCTTCGAGACCCAATGTGTCGTATTTGTTCTCGGCGATATTTTCCTCATGGGTCGCCGCCTCATGGGCAACCCTCGCTGCCTGCTCGACTTGCAGAAGATCCTCGGCGAGCCGTTTCAGCACCTGCTGCTGCAACAACAATTTATCCATAACGAAAAGTAAGCATCTCGAACAAGCTGGAGGTCTTGATTATGAAGGGCCCCTCCTCCTTTCGACGCTTCTATTGGCTACAGGTCAATGGGTTGCCGGCGCCCGCCCCGCATCCGTGTCCATCACTTGGCCAGCAGTTGCCAGACCGAGCTCCCACGGACTGCATTGAACAAATACACTGCTTTTCACTCTGCCTCGGGTGATGGCAGCCTCCAAGGCCTTGCTTCAGGCAGAGTCCGGATCTCGACTTCAAACGCTACTCAATAGAACTACCCAGGAGACCTCAATGAACCGTCGACTGATACTCGCCTCAATTGCCGCCGTAGGTGCGCTCACCACCATGGCAACCGCTCGCGCAGAAGCAGCTTTCCCGCAAAAACCCATTACCTTTGTCGTTCCCTATCTGGCTGGAGGAACGACCGATCTTGTGGCACGAGTCGTGGGTGAGCACATGGCACGCACGCTGGGTCAGCCGGTGGTGATCGAGAACAAGCCTGGTGCCGGAGGCAATATCGGCATGGATGTCGTGGCAAAGTCCAAGCCCGACGGCTACACGATCGGTTTCGGAGCCATCTCCACCAATGCGCTCAACCCGCACATCTACAAATCGATGGCGTTTGACCCCTGCAAGGATTTCACGGCGGTTTCCATGCTGGGCTACTCCACCATCGTGCTGGAAGTGGGCAAGAGCTTCCCGGCAAACAATGTGCAGGAGTTCATCGCCTACATCAAAGCGAACCCTGGCTTTCAGTACGGTACTGCCGGCACCGGAACCAGCATGCACCTGGCTGGCGTGATGTTTGCGCAAATGACTGGCCTGGATACTGTCCATGTGCCCTATAAAGGCAGCGTACCGGGTATTACCGACATGCTTGGTGGCCACCTACCCGCCATGTTTGATAACCTGCCCGCTTCCCTGCCACACATTCAGGCAGGCAAGCTCAAAGCGCTGGCCGTGGCAGGCAGCGAGCGCAGTCCATCGTTGCCCAATGTGCCGACAATCGCGGAGAGCGGTCTCAAAGGCTACGCAGTCGATCCATGGTTCGGCGTATATGGCCCAGCCAAGCTAGATCCAGCCATCACAGCCAAACTCAATACCGCCATCAACCAGGCCCTGAGCGATCCCGCCGTCAAGGACAAGCTGGTGCAGGCCGGATTCACCCCCAAGGGGTCTGCTGCCCAAGGCTTCGAAGCGCTGACACAGTCCGAATACAAACGACTGGGCGAAGTGGCACGCAAGGCCCAGATGCAGGTCAACTGACGGCGCAGCCTCCAGACGCCTGGCAACAGAGAACCGAAGCCGGGCCTCTCAGCACCTGGACACGCTCCAATGACAAAGGTTTTTTCGCACAGTAGTTGAAATAACCGCCGGACGAATGCGTAGACCATCCAGGTGGGCTTGCCTTCCGCGAGGAAAGCGCGCATGAACAAGCTGTTGACACTGGTCTGCGCCTCTTCCGCGCGCACACCCGAGGTGCAGCGCAAGGCTTCAGAGAAGGTCTGAATGCCTTGTCCGTCCATTTGGTCGCGAGTGACCACGAATAGCGCCGGCGGGGTCTCGCGCAGGTCGGTGTCGGTCTTGGTGCCGGTAGCCGCCCGCTTGGCAGTCCAGTCCACAACGGGACTGGTGACGGCTTCACGCTCGGCTTGCGCCGTCGTCGGCACCTCACCCAGGGTGGCATCGTGCCCTGTTGCAGCGCCTGGTATCGCTACGGGCACGTAGCCTGCCACTGCAGGCAGAAGCGATCGATAGAGAAGTTACGCGCGAGCCAAATAGCCAAGCAGTCGGCTCCGATGACGAAGTTGCCGTTCACGACAGACGGCGCTCCAAAACTGATGTTGGTGCCGGAGGCTGCTCAAGCAGCGGACCGTGATCGGCAACCATAAGCCCCGTAGCGTTAATAAATCCAGGGAAGGCGCTTCTCGACCGAAGCCACTTCTCTTTTTTTGAACCTCAACGAGTGAGTTCCGCAAAGCTGTGCAAAAGCGATCAGCGCACTTCCTGCATTGCTCGATAGGCCACCTCAAAGCGGGGGTCCAGCATGGCACCTACATTGCAGCGCGACCAAGGCGATGTCTGGCTCGGATTGAGGTTGAAAACATGGCCCGGGGCCATGGTGACTTTGTGGGCGAGCAAGCGCTCGGCCAGACGCACGGCATCGGGATTGCCGGGGAACGTGGCCCAGAGGTAAAGCGATTGAGGGTTACGCACAAACACCTCGCACTCGTGCATCTCCAACCAATCCAGCGCCTGCTGCGTTGCCTTACCCAAACGCTGGCGCAAGCGCACGAGATGCCGCTCGTAATGGCCTTCGCGGAGCATCACATCGACCATGCGCTCGCAGTATTCGGACCCGCTTACATGGATCAGCGATCGCAAATCTGCCAGGTCGCTGGCCAAAGCATCGCTGCAGGCGATGAATCCCACGCGAAGGGCTGCAGAAAACGACTTGGAAAAGCTGCCGATGTAGATCGTGCGTTCCAGCTGGTCCAGCGTGGACAAACGCACTGACGAGGTCGGTTTGAAATCGGCCAATGGGTCGTTCTCTACCAGCAAGAGGTTATGCCGCTCTGCAAGCTGCAGGACGCGGTAAGCCTTGGCAGCGCTGATGTCCGAGCCAGTGGGGTTGTGCGCCAGAGACTGGGTAAAGAACAAGCGCGGACGCTCGGTCAACAGCAACTGCTCCAAAGCCTGGACATCGGGTCCATCGGCTTGCCTGGGGACTCCCAGCACGCGCGCTCCTGCCAGCTTGAGCTTGCCGAACAGCAGGTAGTAGCCGGGATCGTCCACCAGCACCGTCGCGCCAGGCGGAACGAAGTAGCGAATCACCAGATCCATGGCTTCATTCGCACCTTGGGTCAGGACCAGTTGCTGAGGTGTGACTCCCAGGCCGAACACGCCCAGCTTGCGCACCAGGCTGTCGCGCAGCGGCGCATAGCCGAAGCGGCTGCCATAGCGAAACAAGGACCCTAGACCGGTTCGCACCACTTTCTGGTGATAGCGATCCATGCGCATATCGGCCAGCCACTCTATGGGCGGAAATCCATCGCCAACCGCGACAGCATCCGGCTGGGTCTTGAGTTGCTCGCGCATCAACCAGACCACATCCATCGCACGGTTGAGCTGGCCTGCGTCCTCATCCTGAGGTGCATGGCGTGCCTGCGCTTGAACATAGAACCCAGAGCCGCGCCGGGACTCCACCAGACCGCGTGAGACCAAAAGATCAAAGGCTGCCACCACGGTGTTTTTGGCGTAGCTGTGCAAATGCGCCAGCTCACGCAAGGACGGCAGCTTGTCCCCTGCACGATACACGCCATCGGTTATTTGCTGCCCTATCAAATCGGCCAAACGCTCTGCAATAGGGGCCTGACGCTTGCTACCACCCGCCATTCAAGTCTCCTGGATCGTGAGCCGCCAGTATGTATGCAGATGGGTCCAATGTTGCATTGCGGCAGTACTGTTCTTGCAAACTGTACCTGTATTAAAAGGTACAGTTTGAATAAATTCTCGGCCAACCGTCCCCTTGTATTGATATCCAGATTTGGATTTGTAGGAGTTTTCATGGCCGTCGATTCGCGTCTTCCCAATTTCCGAGCTCTCACCCCCGCACAGCGCTGGGAGCATGTCGCCACCGCATGCAATCTCAGTGCCGAAGAGCGCAATCTACTGACCCAGGCGGGCGCCCTGCCCGCCACCTTGGCTGACGGCATGATCGAGAATGTGGTGGGCACGTTCGAGCTCCCCATGGGCGTCGCAGGCAACTTCCGCATCAACGGTCGCGATGTGCTGATTCCGCTCGCAGTGGAAGAGCCCTCCATCATCGCTGCTGCTTCATATATGGCCAAGCTGGCCCGTGAAGACGGAGGCTTTGAAACGTCGAGCACCTTGCCGCTGATGCGTGCGCAGGTGCAAATCGTCGGCATCAGCGACCCCTATGGTGCAAGACTGGCGTTGTTCAAGGCCCGCGATGAGATCCTCGCGCAAGCCAATAGTCGAGACAAGGTGCTGATCAGCCTGGGCGGTGGCTGCAAGGACATCGAAATCCACGTCTTCCCCGATTCTCCACGCGGCCCTATGGTCGTGATGCACTTGATCGTGGACGTGCGCGACGCCATGGGTGCCAACACCGTGAACACCATGGCCGAATCAGTCTCGCCACTGGTGGAGAAAATTACTGGTGGTTCGGTGCGCCTGCGCATTCTCTCGAACCTGGCAGACCTGCGCCTGGCCCGTGCTCGTGTACGCCTGACACCGCAAACCTTGGCCACCAAAGAGCGCAGCGGCGAAGCAATTATTGAAGGCGTGCTCGACGCCTACACTTTCGCCGCCATTGATCCCTACCGCGCCGCCACCCACAACAAGGGCATCATGAACGGCATCGACCCCGTCATCGTTGCTACAGGCAACGATTGGCGCGCGGTCGAAGCCGGTGCCCATGCCTATGCCAGCCGCAACGGCCAATACACCTCGCTGACGCACTGGGAAAAAGACAATGCCGGCGCCTTGGTGGGAACGATTGAGCTGCCCATGCCCGTGGGCTTGGTGGGCGGTGCCACCAAGACCCATCCGCTGGCGCGCCTGGCGCTCAAGATCATGGAGGTGAAGTCTGCCCAGGAACTGGGCGAGATTGCCGCCGCCGTGGGTCTGGCCCAGAACCTGGGTGCTTTGCGCGCGCTGGCCACCGAAGGCATTCAGCGCGGCCATATGGCACTTCATGCTCGCAATATTGCGCTGGTCGCAGGAGCCGTGGGTGAAGAAGTAGAGATCGTCGCCAAGCGCCTGGCTACCGAGCATGACGTGCGCACCGATCGCGCACTGGAAGTGCTGCAAGAAATTCGCGCCCAGCGCTAAGCATCCTCAGCCTCGCCAGGCACATCCGGGCGAGGCTTTTCTTACCCGAAACGGGAACAACAACAAGCAAGGAGACAAGGCTATGAGTTCCGACAAGCAAGCCTCGCACTGGCAACTCGCTGAGGTCTGGGGTGATACCGTTGACCTCAAGCACCTGAGCTGGTCCATCCTGATCGGCATCGGCATCAGCGTGCTCGGCTTTTTTGCAGCCAGCCGTTGGCTAAGCTCGGTGGTCGAATCCAAACAGCTGGCTCATGCCTACGCCATGCTCGCTGGCCTGGCCGGCTGTGTGCTCGCTGGCGTTATTTGCGCCCGCATCTTCCCTCCCAAACGTGTGGTGACCGAAGAAGACATCTCCAGCAACCCTGAATGGCGTGCCGAAGTGCTGCGTGAGCTGGAGCAGCAGCCCGGTGGTCTGGGTTCTGTGTCTGACCTGCCCCCAGTCGTGGTGCAGGAGCTCAAGGAACTCAAGCTCTATGAGCTTTTCGTCACGCCCGGCACATCCAGAAGCCGTGATGGCCAGTAACCCAAGGAGTACACGGCATGGATCCTCAACTCATTGAACAAATCGGCGTCGCTGCGGGCATGGGCCTGATCGGCGCCATCGTCTTTGCTGCAATCGGACTGGTTTCCGGCACCGACGAAACCACGACACTCGCACCACTCACCCTGCTTGTCGTTTTGCTCGGCGTTCCGCCTGCAGGCGTCTTTACCTTCTTTCTGGCTGGTGCCGTTGCCAAGCACATGACCCATGCCGTTCCGACAGCGCTGCTGGGCATTCCCGGAGATACACTCGCCACGCCTTTGCTGCAGGATGCAGACTTGCTGCGCAAGCTTGGCGTGCCACATATTGCTTTACGCAAAATGGTCTCGGGCGCCATCGTCGCGGCCTTTGTTGCCGTGCCGCTGGCGGTGCTGTTTGCCGTGATGTTGGCGCCGTTCGGCTCAACCATTACCAAGACTGCACCCTGGATTTTTCTGGCCGCAGCCGTGCTGATTGCTTATTTCTCCAAAGGCCGCTGGGGGGCAATTGCTTTGCTCGTGCCTTTTGTGGTGGTGATTCTGGCTCTGCAGGCACTGACTGCCAAGTACGACACCAAGCTCAGCATCAGCTACTTCCTGGGTATCGCCATTGGACCTCTGGTTGCCGATCTCTTTACCGTCATGGCGCCCGCAGGCCGCAAGAGCATGTTGCGCGACAAGGTTCGCCAGTTCAACCTGGCTCCTGATGTCAAAGGTTGGTCGGGCTATTTCCCCAACCCGCTCAAGGTGCTGGATAGAACCCAGACCCGTTGGACGTTGACGACTGCCGCCATTTCCAGCGCAACCTTTGTGTTCAGCCCTGTGGCCATGACCGTGGTGCTGGGCGAGTTGGTGGGCTCTCGCATCAAACACGCTTATCACCGCCTGACCACGGTGCTGAGCGCTCGTAACGGCGTGACAGAAGCCACCTATATTGCCGAAGCGCTGATCCCGCTGATCGCCTTTGGCTTGCCCTTGAGTCCTGTGGCTGCCGGCCCTGCCGCACCGTTGTTCAATGCACCTCCACGCTTTACGGTGGATGCTGCTACGGGCCAGACCCACAATCTGCACAACCTGCTGAGCCACTGGGAGTTTCTGGGCTACGGCATGTTGTCGGTGTTGCTTGCCGCAGTGGTGTCCTATCCGTTTGCAATGAACTACGCGCGCCGTGCTGCAATGTTTGTATCGCGCAAAGTCAGCCACGAAGCCATCATTGCCACCTTTGTCGGCCTGATCATCGTGATCAGCGTCTGGGAAGGCGGTCTGCTGGGTCTGCTGGTGATCTTGACCATGGGCCTCATGGGTGGCTTGCTCTCCCGTACCTTCGGTTTTAACACCGGCGTGCAGTTCATGGGCTATTACACAGCCGTGCTCAGCGTTCCTGCGCTGCTCAAGCTGTTCTGAAAGCGAGAGCAGCAATGTCGAATGCATCAGAGCGCCGGGTCAAGATCGTGGAAGTCGGGCCACGCGACGGCCTGCAAAACGAAAAGCAGCCTGTGCCATTGAATGCCAAGGTCGAGCTGATCAACCAGCTCAGCCGCGCAGGCCTGCGCTTTATCGAAGCGGCTTCGTTTGTGTCGCCCAAATGGGTTCCGCAAATGGCCGGCAGCGCCGAAGTGATGACCTTGATCGAACGTAGCCCTGGAGTTTGCTACAGCGCACTGACGCCCAATCTGCAAGGACTGGAAGCTGCTCTGACTGCTCGCTGTGACGAGGTGGCGGTCTTTGGTGCGGCTTCGGAGACCTTCTCGCAACGCAATATCAATTGCAGCATTGCGCAGAGTCTGGATCGCTTCAGACCTGTGGTGAAGAGGGCGCTGGAGACCGGTGTCCCTGTGCGTGGCTATGTGTCCTGCGTGTTGGGCTGTCCCTATGAAGGTTATGTTGCTGCAGAGGCGGTCTTGCAGGTTGCGCAAGAGCTTTTGGCCATGGGGTGCCATGAGATTTCTCTGGGCGATACGATTGGCCGCGGCTCGCCCAAGTCCACACGCAAGCTGTTGGAAGTCTGCCTCAGGGACCTTTCCAGCGCGCGCCTGGCGGGCCATTTTCACGACACCTATGGTATGGCGGAAGCCAATGTCTGCACTTCGCTGGAGATGGGACTGCGCATTTTCGATAGCTCTGTGGCGGGCCTGGGCGGCTGCCCCTATGCCCAGGGAGCCTCAGGTAATCTGGCCACCGAAAAGCTGGTCCATGCCTTGCATGCCATGGGCTATGAAACCGGCGTAGATATGTCCGGGGTTCAAGCCGCAGGTCGCTATATCCGGCAAGTGTTGAGCGATTTGCATGGCCAGCAAGTGGTGCAGCGCTGAAACCTGCGCTCTACATAAACACCAGCGCAAAAAGGCCTTGAGATCTCAAATCTCTCGGCCTTTTTCTTTGAAGGCGTCAACGGCCGCTGTCAGATCAAGTCCCGACTTCTACACGCAAGTCTGCCATGCGCTGCAGCAGTCGTTGGTGTCTCTGAGATGAATTGCCTCGACCCGCCAGAAGCACTCACCAGAGAGAATGGCTTCAAGGACTGCTCCTGGCCGAACTGCGACCGTCGCTGTTCGACCCAGAGCGAACATTGGTAGGTACTTTGCAGCCTTCAAGTTAAAGTGCAACTCAGTTCTGGAAGAACGTCGCGGTGCACCGATCGCCAACCAAGATTGCAGGCCACTTCTGCAGGCGGCCAAGCTCAAACATCAGGCCACTCAAGATATGAAGCTAGGTTTTCACGCGAGCATCTGCGACGAGTCCACCCGAAGTCTCGCTGATGCACTTCGCCCGCTCTTTGACAAGCTATCTGAACAACTGTCGGGCGAGTACGGCGGCCCAATGGAGCATCTTTGGATTGACGTAGAGTTGCTCGTAGGCTCTGCAAAGCCAGATGGCCAGCCCCGACATACTTTTCGACTACAGAAGCGTGTCTCTGGCAGAGGCCATTTTGGTCTTCCAGCCATACCAGACAGGTTCAATGTTGGGCACTATAGCGTTCGACCAGATTTTTCGTTTTTGGCCACTCATTCAACTGAAGAGTCGGTATCGCACATAGTTCAACTCATTTATGAGTCTCTGACGGCGCTTGAATCCAAGCGGCGCAGGGTTGGTGACTTAGACATTAGGCTACTTCGCGAACGCTTCGTGTATTCATGCAAAGAACTTGGCGTTTCGATTCAATCCAGCTAACCAGCCATCAAAAGTGCAGTCGCATTTCTGCGCAGTACCTGTGGCCCAACTGGCTGGTTAAGCCGACTCGCACAAACTTCAGTTGCGTGTACCCTCCGGCTTCGCGCTATGGTGCAGCTTACCGCAAGCGTTGTTCTTCCCCATTGACGTTTTGATAGTGGCTGCCTCTGGCTGTCTTTCACCTCGATTACTGCGATGACCGGCCCATACTCATCAACAGAGTCGATTGTGGTGCGCCTCCAGCCCAGCGCCAGACAACTCACCTCCCCTCTTGCTGAGGGACAATAAAACTAAGCGTCGCGGTATAGCGTACATCGCTATATTTCTTACCGCCCACAGCAACCACTGCATCATTGACACGAGCCGATACCTCAAGCACATACAGGCCAGGGAAAGACGGCGTGAAGCTCACCGTACCGTCCTTTGACGGGGTCAGTGAACGGCGCCATCCTTCCCCCGTTTCGATATTCACTTGACTGGCTGCAACAGCTCGCCCCTTGAATATCAATCGAAAGGTGTTTCCGTCAGGGTGGGTCGGAACCAGCTCCAAGTCGTTCCTGGCCTGAATGTCCTGGCGACCGTAGCGAGCTTGATAGTAGGTAAGAACTCCATCATCGAACCCGGTTGCAGAGAAGCGCAGATCGCTGAATGGTGTTGATTTCCACCCAGAAGTGACCCACTAGCCCCCGGTTTTTCCATCTCAATCTGACCCACGCATTAACCCTAGC
>NZ_JAEIJE010000022.1:0-61891 GCF_016772095.1 Comamonas sp. NyZ500
CGATCTACCAACACCACCTCCGCGCCAGTGCTAGCTTTTCGTACCGTCACTTATTGCACTGAAAACGAGGAGACCCCGAGGCAAGCGAAGTGCGCAGCGCCGCAGGCGCGAAGGCGTGAGGGATTGGAGCCGGATGGCCGTGACGGCAAAGACGGCACGGGGCGTAGCCCGTAAAAGTCCGGCGGCGGGTCGCGCCGACACGCCATGCCCTGATTGCAACGGCAAGCACCGCGTCCCCGCATAGAAGTGCAGCCCACACTATGGGCCACCGCCTGCCACCAGGTTCGGTACGAACCAACACAACAGCGCAGCGCCCCGCCATGTGGCGGGGCGCTGCGGGCGGCGGTCACGCCGCCTGGGGCTTGCTGCGCGACCAGATCAAGTCGTGCGTGCCGTCTTCGCCTTCGATCAGGCGGGCGTAGACCGTGGCCGGGAACGATGGATCGTCGAGGGTCACGGAGATGTACTCCCGCCCGGCCTCGCTGGTCTTCTTCCACGCTGCGCCGATGTCGTGGCTGGCGGCCTGCAGGCGGAAGTCGGGGGCCTTCTCGTTGTCGCCCTTGTCGTTGGGCACCAGCTTGACCTTGACGTTGAGCGTCAGGGTGCGAAGCGTGCCGGTGAAGCCGTCTTTGTCTGCGGTGAAGGTGCCGATGTTGGCCATAGTGAAATCTCCGTTCGGTGGAACAAGGTTCGCGCCCATCGCGTCCTTGTTGTGATCCGGCCGGCGGGGGACGGGCTGGCTGCACCGCTTGCGGTCGAAACGCAGTGGAGAGCCGGGAGGCGAAAAGAATTTGTCCCGCGAGGAATGCACCGAACGCAGTGACAAAGCAGGGGAAATTGTTTTCGCCGGACGGTTGCAGCCATGAAGCCCGAGGCGCAGCCGCGCCACCGCCAGGATTCACAACAACACAAGGACGCCTTGGGCCGAACCGCACCGCAAGGAGATGTGGCCGGCTCGGCATCCCCGCATGAAGACTGCTCCGGCTCGCCCACTGACGCAGGCCAGGTCAACCACCCGATGACAGGCAAGAACGCCTCCGCCGCAACTTGCGGCGCCGGTCTAGTGGCGTGGCATAGAAACTCCATAGCGATGCTGGGCGGGTTGTCCGTGAACAGTCCTTCATGGACGTGATGGGCAAGAACCGCCAGCGTTGAGGACGGCACGCATTTGCACAACCCGCCGCAGCAAACGCCAGCGTGTTCGCCAGCGCCCCGTCCATCGTGGCGGAGCGCTGGCCGGGCCGATCCGGCGAAGCCGGTTCGGCGGCATCGAGGGGCGCCAAGCTGTGCGCGGCGGGGATAGCCCGCAGGGCTTTCCCCTGGAGGCAAGCGGAGCGCGCAGGTGTGGGCCGGGCGGATGCTCGGCTGCTTTAACGCCGCCACCTGAGCCACCGCGAGGGCGGCGGCGTTCTGATTCGGCAGTTGGCCTTGAACACCGGGCGCGGCCACTGCCGCGCCCGGATTTTGCTTTCACCGCGCCCAGGACGGAACGGCATGGGCGCGGTGCTGATCGGGTTATTCCTTCGTCTCGATGAGCCACCATACGGCACGCGGCAAGGCGCGGCCCGTGATGGGGTGAATGTCGGTCAGGTCGGCGCGGGCTGACCAGCCCGAGGGCGGGCGGTAGCCGCGCACGTCGCCATCGCCGTGCCAGCGGCGGGCGCGTACCGTGCCGGGGGCGTAGATCGCCGCCATGCGTGGGCGGCTGGTGGTGGTACGTGTCATGGGGTGTTCTCCTTCCAGCAAGCGCCCCGGTCGAGACCGGGGCGCTTGCTGTCGGCGCGGGTCAAGCGGCTAGCGCCACGGCGGTTTCATTCGCCATTGCCTCGGCATCCTCCGGGGCGTTGTCCTGGGCCTGCGGCGCCGCCGGCGTGGTTTCCTGCGTGCCTTCGGCCTTGAAGATGGCAGGCATCCAGCCAGTGCCATCGGCCAGCCGCTCCGCTTCGCTGGCAATGTCGGCCTTCTTCAGCTTCGCCAGCCGGGTGACGTGCGACGGGGCGAACTGCTCCACGGCTTCCAGAATCGCGGCCTTCGGCACATGCCGGAAATAACCCTCATTGGTGGGCTTCCACCATGCGGCCATGTCCAGCCCCACGGCCTGCGCCAGTTCCTCGCCCGGCTGCTGCCGCATGGTGCGGGGTGTCACCACGTCCACCGTGACGGCCACGCATACCGCCAGCAGTCGCACCAGTTCGTCTTGCGAATTCGCCAGCAACGCGGCGAACAGTTCGGCGCTGTCCTGCGGCAAGGCTTCGCCCGCCACCTGTTGCAGTTCGCGCAGCGCCACGGCAGCGGGCGATTCCGGCCAGTCCGGTGCCATGCCTTCCAGCCGGTCTTGCACTTTCAGGCTCACGCCCAGCGGCAGGTCGTGGCCGTAGTGGCTGCCGTGCAAAACGGTCTGCACCATGCCATGCACCAGCGCGGCCAGCGCCACTTGCGGATGCTGCGCCACTTCGATTTGTAGCGCGGCGGTGCGGTGGGCACTCAACCGCTGCGCCAGTCGGTCGGACATGGCGGCGGTCTTGGGCTGGTCGTCGTCCTCGCCTTCGTCGCCGTTCTCGGCATCCTCACCGCTGAAACCTTGGCGCAGGCGTTCCAGCGTGCGCAGGGCCTTGGCCTCGGCTTCGCGCATCAGGCCGTGATGGATCACGGCCTGCCCGTTGCGGTCGATGGTGACGATGGCACCGGCTGCGGCCTTCACGGTCGGGCTGTAGTCCTGCAAACCATCTTCCAACGCCTGCAACTGCTCGCCCACGGCTTCGCCTTCCTCTTGCAGCGCGTCGGCCTTGTCCTCGTCCTCGGCTTCCAGCGCACCATCGAGGGCTTCGCCAATGGCCTGCACCTTGGCTTGCAGCTTTTCGATGCGCTGCGCTTCGCGCTTGGTCGGTTCGCGCCGCTCCCTCGGCGCACGCTGGAAAGCGTGCAGGTCGGCATGGGTCACGCCCGGCGTGGCATCCACCCATGCCCAGCCTTCGGCCTTCACCTCGGCGGCGATGCCCGCCAGCCGGTCTTGCGCCAGCCTGTCCAGCAGCGCGGCATCGGTCAGATACACGCCCGCGTCACCTTCCGCGAACAGGTCACGGCGCACGCCACCGCCTGCGGCCTCGTAGGTTTCCAGCCCGACGAACCGCACCAGCGGATGCCGGTAGGCGTCGATTTCCCTTTCGGTGAGGCGGTCGCGCAGCGCGGACGGCTGGCGCTGCCACGTTGGCGCATCGTAGAAGGCGGCTTCCTGCGCGGTGTGGTCATCGGTGATGGCAAGGGCCATCAACTGGTCAAGGCTCACGGCATCGGCGCGGTAGTCGGCCATGAGGCGCGGCGAGACGTTCGCAAGCTTCAAGCGGCGCTGCACCACCAGCGGCGTGACGGAAAAATCCGCTGCGATGTCCTCGATGGGTCGGCCTTCGGCCACCAGCGCGGCGAAGGCTTCAAACTGGTCTGCCGGGTGCATGGCTTCACGCTGCACGTTCTCGGTGAGACTGGCAGTGCGGGCCGTGCCATCGGCCACTTGCAAGCAAGGCACCTCCCAATCCTTGGCGATGCGGTGCTTTTTCGCCAGCAGCTTCAGCGCAGCAAGGCGACGACCACCGGCGACCACCTCGTAATGCTCGCCATCGGCGGATGCGATCACGATCAGGTTTTGCAGCAGGCCCACGCGCTGGATGCTTGCAGCCAGTTCGGGGATGGACATGCGCGGGGTCTTGCGCACGTTGCGGCCCGTGGGGCGCAGCACCAGCCGCGACAGCGGAACCAGAATCAGGTTCTTGGTCGGGTCGGCGGCTTCCAGCGGGATAGCGGCGGCGGCATTGACGGCGCGGGCTTCGGTGGTGGTGATGGCGTTCATGGTGGTTCTCCAATCGAGTGAAACAAGGAATGGAGGGGAAACCGCCCCTCCTGCGGGGGACGGGTCAGGCTTTCAACTGGCGCAGGCCATCGGCCAGCATCCACAAGGCGCGATTGAGGCGCACATCGGAATCAATGCCCTGTATCGGACGGGTCTGCTGGCGGCGTCCGTTGGCGCTGCGACCATGCAATCCGCCTTTGGTCAGGTTCTCTTGGGTGCGGTTGAACACGCTCCACAAGTCGGGGCGGCGGTCTTCAAACCGGCGCGGCATCAGAATCTGGCTTTCGGTGATGGGCGCGGGCTTGTTCGGGTCGTCGTACTTGAGGGTCAGCGCGGCGCGGGCGAACACTTCGGCTTCGCCTTCATCGAGCGTGATAGCGCGCATGGCGTCGCGGGAATCGCGCACAAGGTCGAAACCGCGCAGCACCTCGAAAGCGCCTTCGATGACTTGGCCCGCCACGTCGCCTTTATGGGGGACGCGCACATCGGCCACGGTGTCGCCGCACACAAGGCCATTGCTGCAAACAAATCGGAACTGGCCCGCCAGCATCTGATAGCTGCTGGTGCCATCGTGCGAGTTCAGCAGGATGATTTCATTGGCTTCCGCGCCGTTGATCTGGCTGGCGTGGCGCAGGCGCAGCATGTGTTTCGTGTGCTCGCGCTTGCCTTCATCGCGCACGCGGGTTTGCGTCACCATGAAAGGCTGAAACCCTTCTTTGCGAAGCTCGGTCAAAACCGCCGCCGTAGGGATATAGGCGTATCGCTGCGAACGACTTTCATACGGGGCATCCGCAAAGATGGACGGCGCTACACGGTGAATCTGGTCATCGGACAGCGGGTAGTCGCTGCGCAGTGCGGGGGAATGGGAAGCGAAACGGGTTGCAAGCATGTCGTTCTCCTGACTTGGCTGTTGAAGAAAGCGCACACCGGATTCCTAGATTCGGAGCCCAGCCTTTCGGCTGTTCGGTGCGGTCGGCACGAGGAACCCGGTTGGCCCTGTTGCCACCGTCTTTCCTGAGTTCATCGCCCGCGACGGTCAGGAGCGCGCGGACGGGGGCCGTCAAGGAAAAAAGCGCAGGGTTGGTGCGGCCCGCAGGCGAAGCCGAGGACACGGCCCTGCGCGCCTTGATGGCACACGGGAGCGGGCTACAGTCGCGGACAAGGTGATGGAGTCAGGGAAGACGGCTGGACATGGCAACGGGCACCTTCCACGCCGACCGCACGGCAAGCGCAAGCGCGCAGGCCCGAAGCTGGAAGCTGGGCCGGAGGCGTCAGCCGAGCGGAGCGAGGGAACGATGGAAGCCCGACAGGGGCGAGACGCCGCAGGCGGCTCGATGCGCAGCACGACAGCGCGACCGGCCATCTCCCAGGTGGCCGGGGACGCCCAGACTTCAAAACCGAATGGACAACAGGGTCAGGACGAGCACGCGCAGGGCATCGTGGATCTGCTGTGGATGCTGTCTGGCCGATCCGGCGCAGCCGGGTCGGCGATGTTCAGGGGCGCCAAGTCTGCGCGGCGGGGATAGCCCGCAGGGCTTTCCCCTGGAGGCAAGCGAAGCGCGTAGCGCGCCGCAAGGGGCGCGAAGGCATCAGGCCGAGTCGTCAGGACGCAGGCTGGATTGCGCAACCGGCACCCACGGCGAAGTCGAGTTCAGCAGATAGCGCGCTCCGCGCGCATAGTGACCACAAAGCCCGCTGGGCTGGTAGAAACCGGTGACGCGGCGACGGAACTGCACGCCGAACTGGTTGGTGTAGATCACCGCGTCGCCGATCTTGAAGCGCAGCGGCTGGCCGTTCTCCGGCGCGAAGGGCTTGAGCGCATCGTGCTGCGCCGTGATTTCGATGATGTAGTCGTGATGGCTGCTCATGGCATTGATCTCCTGAAATGATCGAGAAAGCGCAAGGAGCGCCTTGAGGCGCTCCAAGGGCGAGGTCAGACGACGATCCGCCCCGCCAGCCGCGCATCGCGCACGTAGGCGCTCAACCGCTTTTCGCCACGGAAAGACAGGTCGCGCTCGATCGGCAGGCCCAGCCCGCCGCGCACGCTCGCCAGCTCGTTCAAGCTGACCCAGCCGAGTTCCGGCATCCCCAGCCCCAGGTCACAAAGACCGAAAGCGTGGTCATGGTCGTCGGGGTCAATCTCGGTCAGCAGCCAGGTCGCGCCGCCGTCCGGCGTGAACAGCTTGACCACCGGGGCTGGGTCGAAGTCCGGGTTCTCCAGCGATGTGCTGCCGTTGGCCAGCAGCACGACGCGCTGCTCGGCAGTGATAAGTACGTTGTTCATGGTGAACTCCTGAAAGGTTGCCGGGCGGAATTGCCCGACCCTTCCGGGGCACGGCGCAGCGCAAGCAGTCAGGGGTCGTAGACGGCCGCCAGGACGCAAGCGCCATTGGCGCGCAGCCCTTGACGGCGAGAACGCCGTGGCACGATGAGGGGAACAGCAAGACCGCCTCCCTCACAACCTCCACGCACCTCCGGCTTTGGGGCAAGTGCGTAGCACGCGCAGGCCCGCGAGGGCCGGAGTTGCGCCAGCAGGCGCAGCAAAAAGGGGGCCGAAGCCCCCTCGGTCAGATCAAGCCACGTTCGGCGAAGGACGTAGTGAGGCTGCCCGCCACGATGATGTGATCCAACGTGCGAACGTCCACCAGCGCCAGCGCGCTCTTGAGTTGCAACGTCAATGCCCTGTCGGCCGCACTTGGCTCTGGATTGCCGCTCGGGTGGTTGTGCGAAACGATGACCGCTGCCGCGTTGAGCCGCAGCGCTTCCTTCACCACTTCGCGCGGATACACCGATGCGCTGTCGATGGTGCCGTGGAACATCTCGGCATACTCGATAAGGCGATGCTGCGAATCGAGGAACAGCACCGCGAACACCTCATGCTCGAAGCCGGCCAGTTTGGCGCGCAGGTACTCCTTGACTTCCGACGGTGAACTGAATGAGGCACCGCGCTGCATCTTGTGCTCGATGGCCTGGCGCGCGGCCTCCAGAATCTGGTCGGCCGTCGCCGGCAGGTAATGACCTTGGGAGTCGCGCACCATCAGCGCGGCATCGAACGAGGAAAAGGACAGTTGCGACATGATCGTGCTCCGGTTGCTCGGGCGGAATTGCCCGGAACCGTGTCCAGCACGGCGCAGCGCAAGCAGTCAGGGGTCGCAGACGGCCGCCAGGACGCAAGCGCGCAACAGCGCGCGCCGCCCTTGACGGCGAGAACGCCGTGATACGGTGAAGGGAACAGCAAGACCGCCTACACCCCGCCCACTGCACACCCTCGGCTTTTGGGGCAAGCGGAGCGCGCAGGCCCGTCAGGGCCGAAGGCGTCAGCCGAGCAAAGCGAGGGAACGATGGAAGCCCGCAAGGGGCGAGACTCGCGCAGCGAGGCTCGATGCGCAGCACGACAGCGCGACGGCGGAACGCCGGGATGCCCGACTGCTTGGGACAGGACTACTCGGTGTCCGTCTTGCGCTGCTCGATCTGCAACTGCGCCCGCTCTGCTGCCTGTTGCAGCCGTTCCACCAGCACGCCCCTCGGCGGCAAGGCAGTCAGGTACTCGGCGACGTGGATGCCTGACTTGTCCAGCTCCAGCAATTCGATCTGCTCGCGCTTCTTGCCGGTGCAAAGGATGATGCCCAGCGGCGAGGCTTCCTCCGGCTCGCGTTCGTGCTTGTCCAGCCAGCGAAGGTAAAGCTCCATCTGCCCCTTGTAGGCCGCCTTGAACTCGCCGACCTTCAACTCCACCGCCACCAGCCGCCGCAACTTGCGGTTGTAGAACAGCAGGTCGAGGTGGAAATCCTCGTCGTCAATCGGGATGCGCTTTTGCCGGGCGACGAAGGAGAAACCGGCCCCCAGCTCCAGCAGGAAGGATTCCATTTCGCGGATGATGGCCGCTTCCAAGTCGCTTTCCTGCCAGGTGTCACGCAGCCCGAGAAAGTCGAGAATGTAGGGATCGCGCATGACCAGCGCCGGCGTCATGCGCTGCGCATCGCGCATCGTCGCCAGCTCCTGCGCGATCGTCTCGCCCGGCTTCTGCGACAGCGCCGTGCGCTCGTACAGCATCGAGTCGATGCGCTCGCGCAGCGTCCGCACGCTCCAGCGTTCGGCGCTCGCCATCTGCACGTAGTATTGCCGTTGGAGCGGGTCTTTCAGCGGCAGCAGCGCCAGGAAATGCGACCAGCTCAATTGTCGTGACAGCGTCACGACAATTGGCTCGTCCGGGTAGGTGGCGGCGAACTGCACCATGCGGCGCAGGTTCTTGTCCGCGAAGCTGCGCCCGTAGTCGCGCACAAGCTGCGCCGCCAGGGTCGGCAGGATTTCCTCGCCGTACCCGGCCCGCTGGCCGGCCAGCACCTCCGTATGGATGCGCTGGCCGATACGCCAGAACAGCAGGGTCAGTTCGGCATTGACCGCCAAGACGGCGCGCTGCCGCGCCGCCTCAATCAATGCCCGAATGTCGCCCAGCAGCGCCGAAGGCGCTGCGGAGGACGCCACGGATACTTTGCGCCGGTTCATGCTGCTACTCCCTCGGCCTGCCGCGCACCCGTGATCGCCTGACGACGGCTCGCCACCAGCTCGGCCGCCTCGCGTACCGGCTTGTCCTCGGTGTGGACGTAGTGCATGAACATCGCCACGGTCTTGTGCCCGGTCAGCTTCATGCCTACCTTGGTCGGCACGCCCGAATTGGCAATGTCGGTCGTCGAACGATGGCGGATGCCGTGCGTGCCGACGTGCGGCACGCCGGCGGCCTTAAGCGCCCGGCACCATCCGCCATAGTGCTCGCCAAAGGTCAGGTGCTTGTCCGGGTCGTTGGGCGATGGCAGGACATACGGGCAGCCTTCCCGACGTGGCGCCGTCGAGAGCAGCCGATAGGCTTCCGCGCTCATGGGCTTGGACATGCCGCCCGTCTTGCTGTCGGGCCACACCACTCGCCGGTTCTCGAAGTCCAGCCAGCTCCATTCGAGCGGACAGATTTCGGAGCGACGCGCGGCGAACTCGAATTGCAGGCGGATTGCCAAGGGGATGACGTAGTTCTCCAGACCTTCCGCTTCCAGCTTGTCCAGGTGGCGGAAGATCAACGCCAGTTCGTCATCAATGATGAGCCGGGTTTCCTTCCCAGGTGGGTACATCGGGACGTGACGGCACGGGTTCGTGCCGTCGGGACGGTAGCCCCACACTTCGGCCAGGTTGAACATCTTGCGCAACACGCCGAAAGCCTTGTTCGCTTCGGTCGGCTTGTAGGCCAGCTTTTGCATCAGGCCGGCAATGTCGGGCCGCTTCACGTCCTGCACCTTCTTGCGGCCCAACAGTGGAATGATGCAGCGGTCGATGACGCCCTGATAGCCCTCCTGCGTGCTGGGCTTGTTGCGCTTCTTGGAGTATTCCTCCATGAACTTTTTGCACAGCTCCGTGACGGTGGGCGCCTTGCGCGCATCGGCCTTGGCGCCGCCAGGATCGCCGCCCCGGCGAACCTCGGCCAACCAGTCCTGAGCCATGACGCGGGCCTGTTCAACGGTCAGTTCCCCGAACAGGCCCAGGGCGGGCTTGCGTCGCTCGCCCGCGTTCGTGCGGTACTGGAGCATGAACACGCGGCGGCCCGCCGGGGTAATCTTGCACAGGAAGCCAGGCACCACGGTATCCCGTAGTTCGACGGCCTGCGGCTGGGGTTGCGCCGCCTCCACGGCGGTCTTGGTGAGCTTGATCTTGGCCATGATGACTCCTCGGAAAGACCCGTTTCCAAGAGCCACATGGGAGCCATGAGAGCGGAAGCCGGGTCAGGTTTCAGAAAGCACCGGCATATGATGGACGCGCGTAAGTTATTGATAAACCTTCTGTATCGGGTTCTAGCGCAGTCCAGCAAAGTTCGGTGCTGGAGTCATCGTGAAATAAAAAAAGGGCCCGGTCCACCGGACCAGGCCCTTTCCGCAGTCGTGGGGCGACCGCCTTTTTTATTCTGCGTTCTTCTGACCTTCTTCGGCCACTGCCTCTGCACCTTCTTCGGCGGGGGCTTCGAATTCGCCAGTCTTGACAGCCTGACGCACGGCCGCTTTTTCGCCAGCGGTGGCGAACTTGCTGAACTTGCCCAGCACGGGAATCAGCGAACCATAGATGCGTGGGTTGGCGGCCAGGATTTCGCGTTGTTCCAGGAAGTCGGCTTCACCCGTGAAGTTGCCCACCAGACCACCGGCTTCGCTGACCAGCAGAGAACCGGCAGCCACGTCCCAGATGGACAGGCCGGACTCAAAGAAGCCGTCGGCAAAGCCGGCAGCCACATAGGCCAGGTCCAGGGCGGCGGAGCCGGGGCGACGCACGCCGGCGGTGCGCTGCATGACTTCGCCCAGCATCAGCATGTATTGCTTGAAGTTGTCGCCACGGCGGAAGGGGAAGCCCGTGGAGATCAGGCAATCACGCAGCTGGGTGCGCTTGGAGACGCGGATGCGGCGCTCGTTCAGATAGGCTCCGCGACCCTTGGTTGCCGTGAACAGGTCGTTGCGGCTGGGGTCATAGATCACGGCGTGCTCGATCTTGCCCTTGTAGGCAAGGGCGATGCTCACGCAGTACACGGGGAAGCCGTGGATGAAGTTGGTGGTGCCGTCCAGGGGATCGATGATCCAGACATGGTCGGAGTTCTTGGCACCATGCTCGCTGCCCGATTCTTCGGCCAGGATGGAATGCTGGGGGTAGGCGTTGAGCAGCGTCTCAATGATGATGCGCTCGGCCGCCTGGTCTACCTCGGTCACAAAGTCGTTCACCTGCTTTTGCGCAACGCGCACCGATTCCACATCCAGTGCGGCACGGTTGATGAGGGCGCCAGCGGCGCGAGCAGCCTTGATGGCCACGTTGAGCATGGGGTGCAGGGAGTTCGACATAAATTGTGAGTGCGTTGGCGATGCAGCCCGGAGCAAAACTGGGCTGAACTACGCGGGTAAGAACGTAAAAGCCGCGACCGGCGATGCGGGGCGGCGACAATGGGTGCAATTCTACCCAGGCTGCGCTTTTTTTGCTTGTTCGTCCCGGCGACCCGAGGGTCTTCTCTGCGGCGCTTGCGGATGCCAGAGAGAGCTGGCCGCGTAGTCTGCTGTCATATCAAGGCCACAAGTGGGGCCTTTTGCATTGTTCTGCGTTGATGAAAACCCGATTCGTACTGATTGAAACCAGCCATGCCGGCAATGTGGGCGCGGCTGCCCGAGCGCTCAAGACCATGGGCTTCGACGACCTGGTGCTGGTGCGCCCACGCTACAAGAACGTGCTGCGCAAGGAAGAAACCATTCAGCGTGCCAGCGGCGCACTGGATGTGCTGGACAAGGCCCGCGTGGTCGACACCCTGGAGGAAGCCCTGGACGGCATCAGCCATATGTGCGCGACGGCAATGACGCCACGCGACTTCGGCCCGCCTACACGCACTCCGCGCGAGCATTTCGAGTTGCTCCTGAAAGGAGAGCTCGATACGCGCTCTGTGTCTGAAGTGGACGCAGGTCTGACCGATAACCTGCCCACATCCGGTGCGGCCTGCAACCAGAAGGGCGTGGCCTTTCTGTTCGGTTGCGAGCGCTTTGGCATGAGCAACGACGATGTCTACCGCTGCGATGTGGCGCTGTCGATTCCGTCCAATCCGCAGTTCGGCTCGCTCAATCTGGGCTCGGCCATTCAGGTCGTTGCCTATGACTGGCGCGTGGCACTGGGTGGTTTTCCCGTGGTGGAGCACACGCCCGAGGCGCATCGCGCCGACATGGCCCAGGTGCAGGGCATGCTGGGCCACTGGGAACAGGCCCTGGCCCATATCGGCTTTCTGGACCCGGCAGCGCCCAAGAAGCTCATGCCCAGGCTTAACCAGCTTTTCAACCGCGCGCAGCTGACCCAGGAAGAAATCCATATTCTTCGCGGTGTTGCCAAAGCCATGCTGCAGAGCCAGCCACCAACCCGCTAGACTTCACAAGCTAAACATTCCTCACGTTGTTATTTGATGCTTGATCGCCTGCGCTCCGACATCCAGTGCATTCTTGACCGCGACCCCGCGGCCCGCAGCACCTGGGAGGTCATCACCTGTTATCCGGGGCTGCACGCCATCTGGCTGCAGCGCCCTGCGCACTGGTGCTGGACGCATGGCTTCAAATGGCTGGGGCGCTTCATCTCGCACATGGGGCGCTGGTTCACCGGCATTGAAATCCACCCCGGTGCCGTCATTGGCCGCGAGGTCTTCATCGATCACGGCATGGGTGTCGTGATCGGCGAAACCGCCGTGGTGGGCGATGGCTGCACCATCTATCACGGTGTCACCTTGGGCGGTACCTCGCTCTACAAGGGCGCCAAGCGCCACCCTACGCTGGGCAAGAACGTGGTGGTCAGTGCCGGCGCCAAGGTGCTGGGCGGCTTCGAGGTAGGCGATGGTGCCAAGATAGGCAGCAATGCCGTGGTCATCAAGCCCGTGCCTGCAGGTGCGACTGCCGTGGGCATTCCGGCGCGCATCATTCCCAGCAAGACCGGGCATAGCGCCGATGTGACCGAGCATGAGTCGGCACCCAAGGTCGAGGCCAAGGCGCAAACGGCTGTCGTGATTGACGAGGATTGCGGCAAGAGCGGCTTCACCGCCTATGGCGTAACGGCCGAAGTCGATCCCGTGGCCCAGGCCATGCGCTCTCTGTCCGAAGGCGCTGCCGGCCATGAAAAGCAGATTGCACTGCTGTGGGCCGCCATTGAGAAGCTCTCGATTCAAGGCCATGTCAAGGACTGTGTGCCCTGCGAGTCCGAACGACCCGAGGCATTCCAGAAGGACAAGATCGATCAGATTCTGGGCAAGTAAACCCCAAGCGCTTGTCCATGGATCGCTTGATGCTTCTGCTCTGCCAGTGAAAGCCAACGCCTGTCGTTGGCTTTTTTCATGGTGCTTGCCCGTAGTCGATTTGAGGGGCGAAAGCCCTGCCTGTCCGGCCGAGACTGCTTGCCAACTCAAACCCGAGGCGAGCAATGATGAATGTGGAACAGGCCATGCAGCAGCGCCATTCGGTGCGTGCTTTTTTGCCAAGAAGGGTGGATGCGGCGCTGGTCAGGGATTTGCTGGCGCAGGCCGGACTAGCGGCTTCCGGCGGCAACCTCCAGCCCTGGCGCGTGATAGCGCTGACGGGGGACAGCCTTCAGGCCTTGCGCCAGGCCATGCCTGCGGCGACCCCCAACTCTGATCCGGCCCTGGTCTATCCACCTCAGCTGTGGGAGCCCTATCGCAGCCGCCGCTTTGACAATGGCGAGGATCTCTATCGTTCCATAGGCATGGGGCGTGAGGACAGGAGTGGGCGGTTGCTGCAGTTAGCCCGGAACACTCACATGTTTGGCGCACCTGTAGGCGTATTCGTCGCGGTCGAGAGCCGCATGCTGCATGCGCAGTGGGTGGATCTGGGCATCTATCTGCAATCGCTGATGCTGCTGGCGACCGGAAAGGGACTGGCCACCTGCGCCCAGGGCTTCTGGCGCAATTACAGCGATTTTGTGAGCCGGCATCTGGCGCTGCCGCAGGGCTACCAGATCGCTTTTGGCATGGCTCTGGGCTATGAGGACAGCGCGGCACCCATCAACCAGTGGCGCTCCACCAGGGCAGAGCCCGGGGAATGGTGCGAGATGCGCGGGTTCGAATGAGCCTTGTCTTGATGCCGGTGCGGGTAGTCGCTTGACGCTTCTTCTTGCGTGGCAAGAAGGCGAGGACGAAGCGCAAGGCATCAAGCCGGGTGCCATGCAGGCAGCCCGGCTGCTTCTTCAATGTCGACCGGCTACTTCCACAGAGCGCACTTGCTCTCTTCCTTGGTGGTGAAGACCTGGTCGCCGGGCAGGGTCTTGAGCACCTTGAAGTAATCCCAGGCCTTCTTCGATTCGGCCGGCGTCTTGACCTGCAGCAGATACATGTCGTGAGCGTAGCGGCCGTCGGGGCGGATCACGCCCTTGGCATAGAAGTCCGATAGCGGCGTGGCCTTGAAGCCGGCCATGATCTTGTCGGCGTCCGTCGTGCCCAGCTTCTCGGCCAGCTTCAGATACTGCATGGCGGCCGAGTAGTTGGCTGCCTGCAGCGAGGTGGGCATCTTCTTGAACTTGGCAAAGAAGCGATCCGAGAACTTGCGGCTTTCGGGATTCAGGTCCCAATGCCAGCTGTCGGTGAACATCAGGCCTTCCGTGGCTTTGAGGCCCAGGCTGTGGATGTCGGAGCTGAACAGCAGCAGGCCGGCCAGCTTCATGGTCTTGGTCAGGCCGAACTCGCGTGCCGACTTGATGGCATTGATGGTGTCGCCGCCTGCATTGGCCAGGCCCAGAATCTGGGCCTTGGAGTTCTGGGCCTGCAGCAGGAAGGAAGAGAAGTCGGCTGTGTTCAGCGGGTGCCTGACGTTGCCCAGCACCTTGCCGCCAGCGGCATTGACCACGCGGGTGGTGTCGGCCTCCAGCGCCTGGCCAAAGGCATAGTCGGCCGTCAGAAAGAACCAGCTCTTGCCGCCCAGCTCCACCACTGCCTTGCCCGTGCCCTTGGCCAGCGCCACGGTGTCATAGGCATAGTGCACGAAATAGGGACTGCACTGATCGTTGGTCAGTGCCGAAGTGCCCGCGCCGTTGATGATGTAGACCTTTTTCTTCTCGTCGGCCACCTTGCCCATGGCCAGGCCGGCACTGGAGGTGGTGCCGCCGATCAGCATGTTCATGCCCTGGGTGTCGAACCACTCGCGTGCCTTGCTGGCCGCGATATCGGCCTTGTTTTGGTGGTCGGCCGTCAATACTTCGATGGGCTTGCCCAGCAGCTTGCCGCCAAAGTCGTCCACGGCCATCTGCACCGCCAGAGCACCACCCTTGCCGTCCACATCGGCATAGAGGCCCGACATATCGGTGATGAAGCCGATGCGAATCTTGTCCTGCGCCTGAGCGCCTGCAGCGGTCAGCAGGCATCCCAGTGCCAGCGTCAATGTTCTTGGGGAAAAAACGGTAGCGGAGCAAACAGAGCGAGGCTTCATCAGAGTCATCTCCTGAGGTGGTGAGTACCCGGTCACTGCGACGGGCAGCCAGCATGGTCGCAGTTGGAGCAGGGCGCGCCATCAGGGCAAGCACCGGGGCGGCTGCGACAAGGTATCCACGGCGACTCGGGAAAATGCCGCAAGCTCCTACACTGCACACCAGTGATTTAGGAAAGTAGAAGAGATGGATATTCGTCAAGCATTGCAGCAGCGTCGTTCGGTGCGCGCTTTTCTGCCGCAGGCCGTGGCTGCTGCCATGGTGCGGGACTTGCTGGAGACCGCAGCGCAGGCGCCGTCCGGCGGCAATATGCAGCCCTGGCGTGTGACCGCAGTGGGCGGACAGGCGCTCAAGGATCTGTGCGTCAGGGCCAGGGAGACCGAGGCCGTGCAGCGCCCCGGCCTGTCCTATCCACCCGGTTTGTGGGAGCCCTACCGCAGTCGCCGCTTTGAAAACGGCGAAGATCTGTATCGCTCACTCAATATCGGTCGCGAGGACAAGGCAGCACGTCTGGCCCAGCTGGCCAAGAACGGCCAGATGTTCGGTGCGCCCGTGGGTATTTTCGTGGCCGTGGAGGAGCGCATGGGCTATGCGCAATGGGTGGATCTGGGCATCTATCTGCAGTCCTTCATGCTGCTGGCGGTGGAGAAAGGTCTGGCCACCTGTGCCCAGGGCTTCTGGCGCATGTACAACGACATGCTGATCGAACAGCTGGCATTGCCGGATGGCTACCAGATTGCCTTTGGCATTGCCCTGGGCTACGAGGATGTCAGCGCGCCCATCAACCAGTGGCGCGCAAGCCGTGCTGCCAGCAATGAATGGCTGGCGCTGCAGGGGCTGGATTGAACGGCGGATTAGACGCTTGAGGGTCAGGATAGTTAAACAGCTTCAAGAGTGCGCAAATTGTGGCAAAACCAGCCTATACTGCGTGCAGCTCCGGGGTGTGCGAAAGCGCTGAGATGCCAGTCACTGTGAAAACAGTGCAGGCGAACCCGACGAACTTGATCCGGTTCATACCGGCGGAAGAAGAGCGGGACCCTGACGCAGGGCCGATGGATTGACAGGGCAACTGGCACGAGTGCCAGCCCTGAAAGCCATGGGCACAGCAAACCCCAGGCGCCTCGCGCACTGGGGTTTTGTCTTTTCTGGACAGCCGGTGCGTGAAGAACCAGGCCGAGATTGCAGAATTTCGGCGGCACAGGCCGGATACCCCATAGCGGGCCGTGCCAGTGCAGGGCAAGATCAGAGCAGGGCCGCACTCCACGGAGCGTTTGATGCACTTCAACCGCTTTGAGGAGACTGCGATGAACGCCCCTGATTCCATTTTTACGCCTGCTGCAGGTCATGCCCCCGATGCCGCCCGTTTTGCCGAGCTGCTGGCTCAGTCGCGCCAGCCGTTTCCCGCATCGACCAAGAGCTATCTGAGTGGCGCGCTGCATCCGCAGCTGCGTGTGCCGGTGCGCGATATTGCGCTCACCAATGGAGAGCAGGTCAGCGTCTACGACACCTCGGGCCCCTATACCGATCCCGCCGTACAGATCGACGTGCGCCAGGGCTTGCCCAGCGTGCGAGGTGCCTGGATCGAAGCGCGCGGCGATAGCGAATACTACGTGGGTCGCCTGCGTGTGGCGCTGGACGACGGCGGCAAGCGCGGCGAGGAAGATGCGCGCGTGGACCAACTGCGCGCCGAGGCGGCCGCGCTGCAGCGCCAGCCGCGCCGTGCCAAATCTGGCCAGAACGTGACCCAGATGCACTATGCCAAGCGCGGCATCATCACGCCCGAGATGGAGTATGTGGCCCTGCGTGAAAACGGTCGCCGTGAATGGATGGCGCAGTACCAGCAGGACGCGGCGCGGGAGCTGCGCCTGGCCGGCAACAGCCTGGGCGCAGCGATCCCGAAGATCATCACACCCGAATTCGTGCGCGACGAAGTGGCGCGCGGCCGCGCCATCATTCCGGCCAATATCAACCACCCTGAAATCGAGCCCATGGCCATCGGCCGCAATTTCAAGGTCAAGATCAACGCCAACATCGGCAACTCGGCCGTGACTTCCAGCATCGAGGAAGAGGTGGAAAAGCTGGTCTGGGCGATTCGCTGGGGCGCGGACAATGTCATGGACCTGTCCACCGGCAAGAACATCCACACCACGCGCGACTGGATTGTGCGCAACTCGCCCGTGCCCATCGGCACCGTGCCCATCTATCAGGCGCTGGAAAAGGTCGGCGGCATTGCCGAGGATCTGACCTGGGAGATCTTCCGCGACACGCTGGTCGAGCAGGCCGAGCAGGGCGTGGACTACTTCACCATCCACGCCGGCGTGCGCCTGGCCTACATCCACCTCACGGCCCAGCGCCGCACCGGCATCGTCTCGCGCGGCGGCTCCATCATGGCCAAGTGGTGCATGGCTCATCACCGCGAGAGCTTCCTCTACGAACATTTCGAGGACATCTGCGACATCATGAAGCAGTATGACGTGAGCTTCTCGCTGGGCGATGGCCTGCGTCCCGGCTGCGCGTCGGATGCCAACGACGATGCCCAGTTTGCCGAGCTGGCCACGCTGGGCGAGCTGACGCAGATCGCCTGGAAGCACGATGTGCAGACCATGATCGAAGGCCCTGGCCATGTGCCCATGCACATGATCCAGCAGAACATGACCGAGCAGCTCAAGCACTGCCACGAGGCTCCGTTCTACACCCTGGGCCCGCTGACCATAGACATCGCCCCCGGCTACGACCACATCGCCAGCGCCATCGGCGCGGCCATGATCGGCTGGTTTGGTACGGCCATGCTGTGCTATGTCACGCCCAAGGAGCATCTGGGTCTGCCCGACCGAGACGACGTCAAGCAGGGCATCATCGCCTACAAGATTGCGGCCCATGCGGCCGACGTTGCCAAGGGCCATCCGGGCGCACGCTCGCGCGACGATGCATTGAGCCAGGCACGCTTCGACTTCCGCTGGCAGGACCAGTTCAACCTGGGACTGGATCCCGATACGGCCCAGGCCTACCACGACGAGACCCTGCCCAAGGACAGCGCCAAGGTGGCTCACTTCTGCTCCATGTGCGGACCCAAGTTCTGCTCCATGAAGATCACCCAGGAAGTGCGCGACTTTGCCAAGCAGCAAGGCGTGAGCGCCGAGAACAGCATTGCCGTGGGCATGCAGGCCAAGGCGGCGGAGTTCAATCAGGCGGGCGGCGATTTCTACATTCCCATCGTCAATGCCTCGACCGACACCACGGCACGTTGACCTGAACTGAAGCCGGGCTGCGGCACTTGTGCATCAAGCGCTTTTGCCCGTCGCCATGAAAAAGGCAGGCCGCAGGGCCTGCCTTTTTGCCGAGTGATGCCGCAGGGGCTGCGGCGTTCGGCTTGGAAAGGGTCGCTGGGGACGCCGCCCGTCAGGTCCATCTCGATAAGGCGCAAATATCGCGATGTAAGTTTGTTGCGGATTGACGCCTGGAGCTGCTGGAACTGCTGCCATGAAAAAACGGACAGCTGCCGCGGCTTGCTGTCCGTTTTGCCGGTGCGGGGCGTATGCCTCGCGGGTTCAAGTCACCGCCAGTACTGGCATTTGCTTTCCGCCTTGGTGGTCCAGATCTGCTCGGCTGGCAGCTTCTTGATGATCTTGTAATAGTCCCAGGTGCCCTTGGATTCGGCCGGCGACTTGACCTGCATCAGGTACATATCGTGCACATAGCGGCCGTCTTCACGGATATAGCCCTGGCCGAAGAAGTCGTCGATCTTGGTGCTTTTCAAGGTGGCCATGACCTTGTCGGCATCAAGCGTGCCGGCTTTTTCCACGGCCTTGAGGTAGTTCATGGTGGCCGAGTAGTCGGCAGCCTGGATCTCGCTGGGGCGGCGCTGGGTCTTGGCCATGAAGGCGTCGGCAAACTTGCGCGAGCCATCGTTCATGTCCCAGTACCAGGGGGCGGTGAACTGCATGCCTTCGGTGTTCTTCAGGCCCAGGCTGTGGATGTCGCTGAAGAAGACCAGCAGGCCGGCCAGCTTCATGTTCTTGGTGACGCCGAATTCCTTGGCCGCCTTGATGGAGTTGATGGTGTCTCCGCCGGCATTGGCAAGGCCCAGGATCTGCGCCTTGCTGTTCTGGGCCTGCAGCATGAAGCTGGAGAAGTCGCTGGCGTTGAGCGGCGTCTTGACCGAGCCCAGCACCTTGCCGCCACGTGCTTCGATGATCTTGCTGGTGTCGGCTTCCAGGGCATGGCCGAAGGCATAGTCGGCCGTCACGAAGAACCAGCTCTTGCCGCCCGTGTCCACCACGGCACCGCCCGTGCCCTTGGCCAGGGCCACGGTATCGAAGGCGTAGTGCACGGTATAGGGGCTGCATTGCTCGTTGGTCAGCGCCGAGCTGCCCGCGCCATTGTCGATGAAGACGCGCTTTTTCTCCTGTGCGACCTTGGCCATGGCAAGGGCCGTGGCGGAGTTGGTGCCGCCGAACACCAGGCTGATGCCCTGGGTGTCTATCCATTCGCGGGCCTTGCTGGCCGCAATATCGGCCTTGTTCTGGTGGTCGGCCGTCAGCAGCTCGATGGGCTTGCCCAGTACCTTGCCGCCAAAGTCGTCAATCGCCATCTGTATGGCAACGGCACCGTTTTTGCCTTCCACATCGGCATAGAGGCTGGACATGTCGGTGATGAAGCCGATCTTGACTTTTTCCTGTGCCATGACGGGAGCCGCGAAAGCGGCCGTCAGGGCGAGAGCCAGCAGGCAGGCAGAGGGCGCAGACTGGGACAAGCGATGCATGGAGTCTCCTGAAAATTATGAGAAATGTGGAGAGAGCGTGCAGCGTCCGGTCGGCGGGTGGCCGCTGTCGCTGCATCGCAGCAAACATGCTAGGGGCGGCCCATGCGTCTGGCATCGGGGCAAGCACTTGCGGGAAATCCCAAGGGATACACCTGCTTTGATAGCTTCTAGTGCTTGTTTGTCATAGGTTTCAGATGGATTTATTGCTGAAGTCCATGTATTAAAGGCGCAAAGTGCTTTTATTCTGATAGCGGTTGCAGCGAGATACCCACAGCAGCCATGCCACGTGAGCACCATGAAAAAAGCAGCCCGCAGGCTGCTTTGGTGGGTGTTTTGGCAGGGATTGCACCTGGCGCTGCAGGCTATGCAGTGCGCGGCGCGCGAATCGCGGTCTTGGGGCGAAAGGCCTTGCAGATCTCGTCATGGGTTTCGAGATAGGGGCCGCCGATCAGGTCGATGCAGTAGGGCACGGCAGCAAAGATGCCGTTGACCTTGGATTTGCCGTCGGCGTCCTTGAGGCCTTCCAGCGTCTCGGCAATCGCCTTGGGCTGTCCCGGCAGATTGATGATCAGGCTGCTGCCGCGTATCACCGCCACCTGGCGCGAGAGTATGGCCGTGGGCACAAAAGCCAGGCTGATCTGGCGCATCTGCTCGCCAAAGCCCGGCATTTCCTTGTGGGCCACGGCCAGGGTGGCCTCGGGCGTCACATCGCGCAGCGCGGGGCCGGTGCCGCCGGTGGTCAGCACCAGGCTGCAGCCTGCATCGACCAGCTCGATCAGCGCCGCGCTGATGCCGGCCTGCTCGTCGGGAATCAGGCGCGGCTCGAACTGGATGGGGTTCTTGAGCGCGCGGCTCAGCCATTCCTGCAGCGCGGGCAGGCCCTTGTCTTCATAGACGCCGCTGCTGGCGCGGTCGCTGATGGAGACAATGCCGATCTTCACGGCATCGTGAAGATATACGGGCACATCACTCATCGCCGTCATCCTCGGCGCTCGCACCGGCCTTGCCGGCGCTGGCCAGTTGCTCGCGCACCAGCTGGAACAGGTCGCGGTAGGCGCGGCCCTTGCTGACTTCCTTGGGCTCGGCATCGGGGCCGGCGGCAGCGGCCGCTGCGGCGGCTTGCTCCTTGGCCTTGTCGATGTCCTTGCGCGACTGGCGGATCAGCGAGCGCAGCTGCTGCACATCGGTGCCGGGGAAATGCTCCAGCCAGATGGACAGGGCCGCTTCCTCGACGATCAGGCGGTCGCGCCATTGCTCGGCCACCTGCAGCGACATTTTTTCGCTGGCCGAGCCATTGCGCTGCTCGTCCAGTGCCTGCTTGACGGCCGCGACCTGTTCAGGCGTCAGCTTGCGCATGAGCTTGCCCACATACTGGAGCTGGCGGCGCTTGCCTTCGAAGTTGGTGATGCGCTTGGCCTCGGCCAGCGCGTCGATCAGTTGGTCGGACAGCTGCAGACGCTTGAAGAGGTCGCTGCGCAGCGTCATCAGCTCCTTGCCCAGATCCTGCAGCGCATCACTTTCGCGCTTGAGGTCGGTCTTGGTGGAGTCGTAAGTGCCTTTGAGTTCGGCCTTCAGCTCAAGGTCCAGCTCGCTGCCTTCGGCAACGAACTTTCCGCGAACAAAATAGCCTTTGGTGGGTTTGCGTGACATGGTAAGGGGGCAATATCGGTGGCAGCGCAGAGGGCGCCGCAGTGGCGGCTATCATATCCGCCGCTATGAAAAAACCTCGCTCCAGCAATACAAGCACTTCCAGTGCACAGGCCCAATCCGCACCGCAAGCCGGTTTCAGCTTCAGCCAAGCCTTTTTCGAGGGGCTGGTGGACCAGGCTTTGCAGCATGCCAAAAAGCTGGGTGCGACGGACGCCGGCGCCGAGGCTTCCGAGGGCTGCGGCCTGTCGGTCAGCGTGCGCAAGGGCCAGCTGGAGACCGTGGAGCGCAACCGCGACAAGTCGTTGGGCGTGACCGTCTATCTGGGTCAGCGCCGGGGCAATGCCAGCACCTCGGACTTCTCCGAAGCCGCCATCAAGCAGACCGTGCAGGCCGCCTATGACATCGCGCGCTTCACCGCAGAAGACCCGTTTGCCCGCCTGCCCGACAGCGCAGATATCGCGCTGCCCGGCACGCATCGCGATCTGGATCTGTTCCATCCCTGGGATATCACCAGCGAAGCCGCTGCGGAGATGGCGCTGCGCTGCGAGGAGGCCGCCTTCAAGACCCACCGTCGCGTGAGCAACAGCGAAGGTGCGGGCGTCTCGGCCCAGCAAAGCCATTTCTTCACGGCCCATACCAACGGTTTTCGCGGCGGCTACGCCAGCTCGCGCCACAGCATGTCGGTGGCGCCCATCGCCAAGTTGCCCGGCAAGAATGGCGAGATGCAGCGCGACTACTGGTACAGCTCCATGCGCAACGCGGCCGATCTGGCCTCGCCAGAGGCCGTGGGCCGCTACGCCGCAGAGCGCACGCTGAGCCGTCTGGGCAGCCGCAAGATCCCGACCACCGAATGCCCGGTGCTGTTCGAGTCTCCGCTGGCCGCCGGCCTGCTGGGCAGCTTTGTGCAGGCCGTCAGCGGCAGCGCCCTCTATCGCAAGAGCACGTTCTTGCTCGACTCCATGGGCAAGCCCATCTTCCCCAAGCACATCGATGTCGAGGAAGACCCCTTTGTCCTGGGCGGCAAGGGCAGCTCGCCCTTTGACGAAGAGGGCGTGCGCGTGCAGGCTCGCAAGGTGGTCGATGCCGGCCGCGTGGAAGGCTATTTCCTGTCCAGCTACTCGGCGCGCAAGCTGGGCATGAAGACCACGGGCAATGCCGGCGGTTCGCACAATCTGGTCATGACTTCGCGCCGCACCAAGGCGGGCGACGATCTGGATGCCATGCTCAAGAAGCTGGGCACGGGCCTGTTTGTGGTCGAGCTGATGGGCCAGGGCGTGAACTATGTGACCGGCGACTATTCGCGCGGCGCCAGCGGCTTCTGGGTGGAGAACGGCGAGATCGCTTTCCCCGTGGACGAAATCACGATCGCGGGCAACCTCAAGACCATGTTCAAGGGCATTGAGGCCATCGGAGCCGATGCTTACAACTACGGTGCCAAGACCGTGGGCTCCATGCTGATCAATCGCATGAAGGTGGCCGGCAGCTGATCGCTGTCGGTCGCTCCATGAAAAAAGCAGCCCGGCGGCTGCTTTTTCATTTCTGCATCAGCTCTCGGCTGCGGCCTGAACTATGCAGTGCGAGAGTTTCTCGAAATGCTTGTGGGCATCGGCACTGAGCTCGATCTGCTTGCGTCTGGCATCCTCGGTATCGGCCAGCAGGATCCAGCCTTTCTGGCGCATGGATTTCAGACGGGTGTGAATCGTGGCCGGAGACCCGAGTTCACGCTGGGCCATCAGGTCCCGGACGCAAAGACGCTCCTGGCGCGTGCCGGCATTGGCGATTTGCTCCAGCAGGCGTTCCTCCAGTGGATCCAGTGCGGGCAGCACTGGCAGGTTGCGGATGGTCGCTGCCAGGTGCAGAAAGCGTAAATAGATATCGGCAGACAGGGACTTTGGCATGAGAAGGCAAAAACAGGCGACGCGCCGCTAACGAAGAGCGAATAAACGGCACTCATAATACTGTGCAGACAGTGAACAAGCTCGGCGGCAGCGCATGAAGAACATTTGGACGCAATTTTCGGTGGCGGTTATCACGGCTTTGCTGTTCCTGGCGATGCTGGCTCTTAATCAGTGGATTTTCTCCGAACTGGAATTTGTCAGGGGCGTCAACTGGGTTTACCTGCCTGCAGGCGCTCGTCTGCTTTGTACCCTGCTTTTTGCGGAGGCGGGCGTGGCCGGGCTTTTCGTCGTGTCATGGCTGGTCTGCAACTTCTACTTTTTCCCGGATGACTGGCTGCGGGCATTTGCGGGCGGCATCATGGCCACGCTTGCCCCTTATGGCACCTATTGCGCAGCTCGTAAATGGATGGGGCTCGGGCGATCTCTCAGTGATCTCACGCCGCGTCGCCTGCTGTGGCTCAGTGTTATTTACGGACTGAGCAATGCCTTGCTGCACCAGGCCTGGTCCGTGGTCATAGGGGATGGTTTTCAGATGGACCAGCTTCTGGTGATGATCCTGGGCGACTTCAGCGGCACTTTGATCGTCCTGTATGTATTCAAGGCCTTGCTCATGCTGCCGATCAAAGTGGACCGGTATCTGCTCAAGTAAGACCGTTTGCAGTCCCGGTATTCGATTTGACCGCTTTCGCAGCCAGTCATGACTGATGGCAAGTCATACTAGGGGGCTTGATCTAGAAAATCCAATCTCAGTTGTCAGTGTCATGAGTTCTGCATCCTCACCCACCTCCGGCATGAGCCGTCCGGACTGGCTCAGTGCCATCATCGTCATCGTGGTCTGGGGTCTCAATTTCGTGGTCATGAAGTGGGGGCTGGCCAAGCTCTCGCCCCTGTTGCTGTGCGCACTGCGCTTTGCCGCGGCATCGCTGCCGTTTCTGCTGTTCGTGCGTCCGCCCAAAAATCTTTCCTGGGGTCTGCTGGCCGCCTACGGCCTGGTGCAAGGGGTCGGGCAGTTCGGCCTGCTGTTCACCGGCATGAAGCTGGGCATGCCTGCCGGCATGGCATCCGTGGTGCTTCAGACCCAGGCCTTCATCACCATGCTGCTGGCGGCTGCGTTCTTGCACGAGAAACCGCAGCGCTGGCAATGGCTGGGCCTGCTCATCGCTCTTGCCGGACTGCTGCTGATCGGTGCAGCCCATGGTGAGGGGACATCGGATATGACGCTGATCGGTTTTGTGCTGACCGTGGGCGCCGCGGCCATGTGGGCCGGCTCGAACCTGCTGACGCGGATGGCGGCCAAGCAAGGCTCGTATGAGCCGGTGTCCTTCATCGTCTGGACCAGCGTCTTCCCCATGCTGCCGCTGCTGTTGCTGTCCCTGTGGGTGGATGGCGCGGATTCGGTGGCTTCGCAGCTGCAGTCCATAGGCTGGAGCGAGCTTGGGGTGGTCGCCTATCTGGCTTTTCTGTCCACCTTGCTGGGCTATGGTCTGTGGACGCGGTTGCTGCAGCGCTATGCAGCCAGCACCGTGGCCCCTTTGTCGCTGCTGGTGCCGGTGATCGGTCTGCTGTCGGCCATGCTGCTGCTGGGAGAAGCTCCCAATGGCCTGCAATGGCTGGGCACGCTGGGCGTTCTGCTGGGCATGGTGGTCAACCAATTTGGCGGCAAATGGCGACGCTGAGACACCGGCTGGCTGATAGCCGGGCACACCGCTGCTCTGCCGCAGCGGCTGGTGACTGCCCGGCAGAGCACTTTGCCAGCGCAGCACGGGCTCGCAAGTCAATAGCTGTTGTCGATCAAAGTTTTTTTGAACACTTGGACTGAATCACGAATATTGAATCTCGTTTTCGTCATTATTATTGCCTGCATCCAGATAAAAGCATGACTTTTCCATTCCGGATTCGAGCCGGCCTGGGATGCGAATATGCAAAGGAATAATGATGCGAGAGGGAGATATTGGCGCGATGCCTCCTGAGCTGCAGCTGGCCCAGCTGCAGGCCTTGGACAGGGTCATGGCCATGGCTGAATTTGGCCTGGATGGGTCGTTGCACCGTGCCAATGACAACTATCTGCAGCTCATGGGCTTTACGCGTGAGCAGTCTCTGGGCCGCCCACATCGCAGCTTTTGCTCTGCGCGTCTGGCCGACAGTGCCAGGTATCGGGAAATCTGGACGCATCTGTGCGCAGGCAATGCCTACTCCGGAGTGGTGGAGCGACTACGCAGCGATGGCAGCAGTTGCTGGCTGGAGGCTACCTATTCACCGGTGATGGATGCCCAGGGCCGGGTGATGCATATTCTGAAGATCGCTACCGACGTCACGCAGCGGCGAGCCCGGGAGCAGGCGCAGCAGGAGCACTTGCGTCGCTTGTCCCTGGTGGCCGATGCCTCCGACACGGCAGTGGTCATCAGTGATGGAAGCTCACGCATCGTGCATGTCAACGGCGGCTTTACGCGCATGTTCGGCTGGCGCACCGAGGAGGTCGCGGGGCGCATGCCGATTGCCTTGCTGGCTCCTCAGGCGTCCGAGGCCTTTGTGGACCACTATCGCGCGGAATTGCGCGCCGGCCAGCCTGTGGGGCGTGAGGAAATCGTGGTCGGCAAGCATGGACAGCGCTACTGGGCCAAGGTCATCAGCAACCCCATCCTCGACGCGGACGGGCGCTGGCAATACACGGTTTCGATGCTGACCGATATCACGCGCTCCAAGATGCATGAGGCCTTGCAGCACCGCGTGCTGGAAGCCATGGCGCGCGAGCGGCCGCTGGCGGAGGTGCTGGAGATGGTGTGCCAGGAGGTCGAGAGGATTGCTCCGGAGGTGACGGCATCGATTCTCGAGGTGGATGCCCAGGGGCTGCTCCATCCGCTGGCCGGACCAAGCCTGCCGCATTCTTATTCAGCGCTGCTAGACGGGGTGGCCATAGGGCCGAATGTGGGCTCCTGCGGAACGGCGGCCTGGCGCAACGCGCCGGTGCTGGTGGACGATATTGCACATGATCCGTTGTGGACGGATTTCAAGCACCTGATCCTGCCGCTGGGGTTCAAAGCCTGCTGGTCCACTCCCATCTGCAACAGCGGCGGCAAGCCGATCGGTACTTTCGCGTTCTATTACCGGGAGCAACTGACCGGGGATGCCTCGGCTTTTCACCAGCAACTGGTGGATGCCTGCATCCATCTGTGCGCCCTGGCGCTGGAGCGTGAGCTGTCGCGCGCGCGCATTCGTCAGCTGGCTTTCTACGACGGACTGACCGGATTGCCCAATCGAAGCCTGCTGCAGGCCAAGGCCGATCAGGCGATTGCATCAGCTGCCGGCAATGACGAGCAGTTGGCGGTGCTGTTCATCGACCTGGACCGGTTCAAGCAGGTCAATGATTCTCTGGGTCATCCTGTGGGGGATGAATTGCTGCGCAATGTCGCGACGCGATTACAGCGCGTGCTGCGCAGCTCCGATATTGCCGGGCGTTTGTCGGGTGACGAGTTTGTTGCCGTGCTGCCGCAATGCGATGCGGAGCATGTGGCCAATACCATCGAACGCCTGCAGGAGTTGCTGGCAGAGCCCCTGAATATCGCCGACACCTCGCTGTCCATATCCGCCAGCGTGGGCATTGCAATGTTTCCCATGGACGGCCGGGATATGGAGACCCTGGTGCACCGCGCCGACATGGCCATGTACCAGGCCAAGAGCAAGGGGCGCGGCCGTTTCTGTTTCTTCAGCAGCGAAATGAACCGCTTGGCCCAGGAGCGCCTGGCATTGGAGACTGCGCTGCGCAAGGCGCTCAAAAGCGGCGGCCTGCGCCTGCACTATCAGCCTCAGATCGAAATGGCCACCGGCCGTCTGTATGGCGTGGAGGCACTGGCGCGCTGGACCCATGCCGAGCTGGGCGAGATTTCGCCTGCCCGCTTTATCCCGCTGGCAGAAGAGTGCGGGCTGATCGCCGATCTGGGAAGCTGGGCACTGGAAGAGGCCTGTCGCCAGCTGTCGCAGTGGCGGGCCAAGGGGATGGAAGTCCCCGCGGTGTCGGTCAATCTGTCGCCATCGAGCTTTCACAATCTGGATTTGCCACGAATGATCGCCGACACGCTGGACCGAAACGATCTGGTGCCGCAGGACCTGACCCTGGAGCTGACGGAAAGCATTTTGCTGGACACCAACCCCAGCACCATGAAGACCATCAACGAGGTGCATGCGCATGGCGTGCGCCTGTCCATGGATGATTTCGGCACCGGCTACTCCAGCCTCAGCTATCTGCGCCGGCTGCCGGTCAGCGAACTCAAGCTGGATCGCAGCTTCGTGGCCGATCTTGAGCACGACGAGGCGGCTCGGGCGTTGAGCAGTGCTATTTTGGGCATTGGCAAGAGTCTGCACCTGACCGTGGTGGCGGAAGGGGTGGAGACGCCAACGCAGAGCGTGATGCTGTGCGAGCAGGGCTACCCGGTGGCGCAAGGCTTTCTGTTCGCCCGGCCGCTGGCACCGAAGGAGTTTGAGCATTGGCTGGCTGCCAACCCGGCTTCCCCGGTGCCGACCGCGCCAGGCGCCGTCGCTGCATGAACTTGTCGTGCGGAGGTTCGGCACAGATCGCTCCGGCAGCGATGAAGTGATGTGCAGATGTGGCTGAGAGGCCACGCGCATTGTGATGCTGCCCTGGCTTTGGCGGCTGTTCGGCATCTTCGTCAGGATATGCGGGCATGGTTGCAACTTCAACGTTGTGCCTCAAGGCTTCAGTAGGCGGCTCCTGGCAGTGCCGGGGCCGCCACCGTGGAGCCGGCAAACTGGGTACGCAGCTTGCGCGCGGCATTCACGAACATCAACACATCCACACCCACGGCTACAAAGCTGCAGCCGAGCTGAAGGTAGCGCTGTGCCAGCGCGGGGTCCGAGGTCAGCGTACCTGCAGCCTTGCCGCTGGCAACAATGGTCTGCATCGCTGCCTCGATGGCGGCCTGCACCTCGGGGTGGCCGGGGTTGCCGCGGTGGCCCATGGAGGCTGCCAGGTCGGCAGGACCTATGAAGACGCCGTGCACGCCGTCCACGGCGCAGATGGCTTCGAGATTTTTCAGGGCCGTGGTGGTCTCGGCCTGCACCAGCAGACAGACCTCGTCGTCGGCCACATTCAGATAGTCGGCGCGGCTGCTCCACTGAGAGGCACGTCCCACGGCACTGCCGACGCCGCGCACGCCAAGAGGCGGGTATTGCGTGGCGGCCACGATGGCCTGGGCCTGGTCTGCCGTGTCCACCATGGGCACGAGCAGCGTCTTGACGCCGATGTCCAGCATCTGCTTGATCAGGGCCGTGCTGCCTTCCACGACTCGCACCACCGGTTGAGCCGGGTGCGGGGCCACGGCCTGCAGTGCGGCCAGGGTGCTGCGCAGATCGTTGGGCGCATGCTCGCCGTCGATCAGCAACCAGTCATAGCCTGTGGTGGCGGCAGCTTCGGCCAGGTAGGGGGCGGCCATGGACAGCCACAGCCCGATCTGGGGCAGGCGTGCGGCGATGGCGGTCTTGAAGGGGTTCAGTGCGGGCATGGGGGTCTCGATTCAGTGAAAGGGCTGAGTGCAGGTGAATAGGCGCGGGGCCTGTAACTGGCGCGGCCCAAGCCAGAGACGCCAAGCAAGGGCCTGGGCTGACCGCGCAGCTCTTCCGGGTGGTGTTCTGCATTCAATCCAATCCACCTTGGCAGACGTATTTGATGTGCAGGTAATCGTCGAGCCCGTGGGTCGAGCCTTCGCGGCCGTAGCCTGACTCCTTGACACCGCCAAAGGGGGCGGCCTCGGCGGCCAGTGCGCCTTCGTTGACGCCCACGATGCCCGATTCCAGGGCATCGGCGACGCGCCAGATGCGGCGTAGGTCCTGGCTGTAGAAATAGGCGGCCAGACCGAACGGCGTGTCGTTGGCCGCGGCGATGACCTCGGCCTCGTCGTCGAACACGGTCAGCGGGGCCACGGGGCCGAAGGTCTCTTCGCAGGCGCAGGCCATGGCCGCAGTGGCACCGGAGAGCACGGTGGGGGCGTAGTAGGTGGGACCCAGCTCGGGCAGGCGGCGGCCGCCCGTGAGCACCTTGGCGCCCTTGGCCACCGCGTCCTCCACATGGCGGGCGATTTTCTCGACCGCGCGGTCGTTGATCATGGGGCCGATCTGCGAGGCCGGGTCGCTGGCCGGGCCCACGTGCAGGGCCGCCACACGGGCGCTGAGTTGCTGGGCAAAGGCCTCGTGCACCGAGCGGTGCACAAAGACGCGATTGGGGCAGACGCAGGTCTGGCCGCCGTTGCGGAACTTGGCGGCCATGAAGCCGTCCACGGCCGCAGCCACATCGGCGTCCTCGAAAACGATGAAGGGCGCATTGCCGCCCAGTTCGAGCGAGAGCTTTTTGAGGGTGTCGGCGCTGCGGCGCGCCAAGTGCTTGCCCACGGGCGTGGAGCCGGTGAAGGTGATCTTGCGCACGCGGCTGTCATCCAGCCATTGATCGACCACCTCGGGCGTGCGCTCGCGCGAGGCCGTGACGATATTGAGCACGCCGGCAGGCACGCCGGCTTCATGTGCCAGCAGCACCAGGGCCAGCGAGGTCAGCGGTGTGTCCTCGGCCGGCTTGCAGACCACGGTGCAGCCCGCAGCCAGGGCCGGCGCGATCTTGCGCGCAATCATGGCGGCCGGGAAATTCCAGGGCGTGATGGCGGCGACCACGCCCACGGGTTCGAGCAGGGCGAACATGCGCCGGCCCGGCACGGGCGCGGGAATGACTTCGCCATTCATGCGCGTGGCGGCCTCGCCGAACCATTCGATATAGCTGGCGGCATAGGCCACTTCGCCCTTGCCTTCGGCCAGGGGCTTGCCCTGCTCCAGCGAGATCAGCGTGCCCAGATCGTCCTGATGGGCCAGCACCAGATCGTTCCAGCGCTTGATGATGGCAGCGCGCTGCTTGGCCGGCAGCTTGCGCCAGGCGGGCAGGGCTGCCTGGGCGGCGTTCACGGCGGCGCGCGCATCGGCCGCACCTGAATCGGGAACGCTGGTGATGGTGTTGCCCGTGGCCGGATCGGTCACGGCAAAGCTGGCGCCGCTGGCAGCAGGCGTCCAGGCACCGGCGATGAAGTTGGCGCTGCGCTGCAGTTCGGTGCGTTGCAGTCTGAGTGGCGTGGCGTTCATGGTGAAAATCGCAGAAAGTGAAGATCGGATAAGGGCGCAAAGCTCTGGAAGATGCGTTTTCCTCAGCTCACGATGCCCAGATGCCAGGGCACGAATTCGTGGTCGCCCAGTCCCAAGGCTTCGCTCTTGGTTGGTTCGCCGCTGGCATGGCGCAGGATCTGCTCGAAGATCTGCTGGCCCAGCTCGGGCACGCTCAGCTCTCCGTCGACGACCACGCCGCAGTTGATGTCCATGTCTTCCTGCAGGCGCTGGTACATGGGCGTGTTGCTGGCCAGCTTGATGGTGGGTGCAGGCTTGCTGCCGAACATGGAGCCGCGGCCCGTGGTGAAGCAGATCAATTGGGCGCCGCTGGCGATCTGGCCGGTGGAGGCCACCGGGTCGTAGCCAGGCGAGTCCATGAAGACGAAGCCGTGCTCGGTGATGGGCTCGGCGTATTCATAGACGGCGCGCAGCGGCGTGGTGCCGCCCTTCATGGCGCTGCCCAGGGACTTTTCAAAGATGTTGGCCAGGCCGCCGGCCTGGTTGCCATGACCGACCACGCCGTTGAACTGGGCGTTCTGGCCGGCTGCATAGCGTTCCCACCAGGCCAGGCGGTCCAGCAGCTTCTGGCCGACTTCGGGACTGATGGCGCGGCGCGTGAGCATGAACTCCACGCCGTGGATCTCGGGCGTCTCGGACAGAATGGCCGTGCCGCCGTGGCGCACCAGAATGTCCATGGCCGCGCCCAGGCCGGGGTTGGCCGTGATGCCCGAAAAACCGTCCGAGCCGCCGCATTCCAGGCCGATCTTGAGGTGACTGGCAGCGACGGTGCTGCGCTGGGCCTGGTTGGCGATGGGCAGCATTTCTTCGATGGCGGCAATGCCGGCCGCGATGGTGGCGCGTGTGCCGCCCACTTCCTGCATCACCAGGGTGCGCAGCAACTGGCCTTCCTTGAGGCCTTGCGAATCCACCAAGGCATCGACCTGGTTGCGTTCGCAGCCCAGACCCACGATGAGCACGCCCGCCAGGTTGGGATGGCGCGCATAGCCGGCCAGGGTGCGGCGCAGCACGTCGAAGTGCTCGCTGGGCGAGGACATGCCGCAGCCGCTGTTCTGGGCAAAGGCGGCCACGCCATCCACATTGGGAAAGGCTGCCAGCCGCTCGGGCGTGAAGTGGGCGGCGATGCGCTTGATCACGGTGGCCGAGCAGTTGACCGAGGACAGGATGCCGATGAAGTTGCGCGTGCCCACGCCGCCGCCCGCTCGCACAAACCCCTGGAAAGTGGCGCGCTGTTCCTCGGGCACATACTGGACGGGCCGTACGTCGGCACCGAACGAGGGGTCGCGGTAGTAGTCCACCAGCTTGAGGTTGTGGCTGTGCACATAGTCGCCAGGCTCCAGGTCGCGTGTGGCGACGCCGATCACCGTGTCGTACTTCTTGACCTGCTCGCCCTCGGCGATGCGGCGTGCCGCGATCTTGTGGCCGGCCGGCACCTGGGCGCGCGTGCGCACTCCCAGCTCGGGAATGTCCTGGCCCAGGGCCAGGGCGGTCTTGGCCACCAGCACATTGTCGTTGGGGTGCAGGTGCAGCAGGGAAGAAGAGGAGGAGAGCATCTTGGAGTCCGGGGATGGCGGGCCTGAGGCGGTGGGGACGCGGCGCGTCAGCGCATCAGGTCGCGCAGCTTGAGTTTGTCGATGAGCAGGGTCTCCTTCTGGTAGACCGTGTTCACATATTTGGCATAGTCGGGGCCGTCCAGGTAGAGCAAGGGCGCGTCCAGCCTGTCGGCCACGGCCTTGAACTCGGGGCTGGCCACGGCCTGGCGGAAGGCATCGCGCAGCTTGGCTTCGACCGCGGGCGGCAGGCCCTTGGGCGCGCCGATGCCGTTGGGCGCATCGACGACCACGTTGTAGCCCAGGTCCTTGAGCGTGGGCACCTCCTTGAAGCGCGGCGTGCGCTGCTCGCCCCAGGTGGCCAGCAGGCGCAGCTTGCCGGCTTCCACATGTGGAGCCCAGGAGCTGGAGTCGGCCAGCGCATCCACATGGCCGCCCAGCACGCCCTGCAGCGCCTCGGCGCCGCCCTTGTAGGGCACGTGGCTGAGCTGTATGCCGGCTGCGGCCGCAAATTCCTCCATGCCCACATGCGTGGCGCCGCCCACGCCGGCGTGGGCGTAAGTGATGCTGCCGGGCTTGGCCTTGGCGGCGGCGACGAAGTCCTGCAAGGTCTTGAAGCGCGAGTTGGCCGGCACGGCGATACCGAAGGTCTGGCCCGAGGTGCGCGCGATATAGGTGTAGTCCTTGCGCGGATCGGCCTGCAGCGTGCCCAGCTGGGAGAAGCGCGTGACCGAGATCGGGATCTGGCCGATGGTGTAGCCGTCGGGCTTCGCCGACGCCAGGGCCTTGGAGCCGATCATGCCCGAGGCTCCGGCGCGGTTTTCCACTGCAATCGCCTGGCCCAGGATGCGGCTGGCCACGGTGCACAGCGCGCGCATGGACTGGTCGGCCGTGCCGCCGGCAGGCCAGGGGCAGATGAAGGTGATGGGGCGCTCGGGCCAGGTCTGGGCCAGCAGGCGGGTGGAAGTGCCGAGCGTGGCTGCGCCGAGGGTGCCGAGCACAAAGCTGCGTCGGCTGCTGTGTGGGGGGATCATCGCTTGTCTCCTGTCGTTATATGAACTGCCAGCCCCGATTGTTCAAAACTGCTCCATGACAATCCAATGAAAAGATAGACTCTCTTCATAACTATTAGGTAATGAAGCACCATGAGCAAGATCGATCGTGTGCTGCGCTCCAACCTCAAGCTGCGCCATCTGCAGCTGCTGGTGGCGCTGGATCAGTTCCGCCACCTGGGCCGTGCGGCCGAGTTTCTGGCAGTGACCCAGCCTGCCGTCTCCAAGACTCTGGCCGAGGTCGAACGCATGCTGGGCATGGCTCTGTTCGAGCGCTCCACGCGCGGCACCGAACCCACGGCAGCCGGTGTCAGCATGGTGCGTTTTGCACGCTCGGTGCTGGCCGGTTTCGAACGCACGCGCGACGAGATGGCTGCCGAGGCCAGCGGTGCCCGCGGGCGCGCCAGTGTGGGGGCCATGGTGGTGGCCACGCCGGTGCTGCTGGCGCGCGCCGTGGAGCGCTTGAAAGCGCGTTCGGACCAGACCACGGTGATGGTGGAGGAAGGGGACCTGACGCGCTTGCTGCCCAAGCTGCGCCTGGGCGAGCTGGATCTGTTCGTGGGACGGCTGGAGCCCGGCTATGCCGCGCCTGATCTGGAGACCGAGGCGCTGTACGACGATCCCATGGTGGCTGTGGTGCGACCCGGTCATGCGCTGCTGGCGCCGGGCGCGGCCAGCTGGCAGGCCCTGGCGGGCCAGCCCTGTGTGCTGCCACCGCCCTGGGCCTCGCTGCGTGTGAAGCTGGAGCAGCAGTTCTATGCCCACGGCCTGCACCCGCCGGCCGACATCGTGGAGACCGCGTCCTTTCTCTCGCAGCTGACCTTTGTGCACCAGCGCGGCGCCGTGGCCTTCATGGCGCGTGGCGTGGCCCGCTGCCATGCTGCCCTGGGTACGCTGGCCATGCTGGATCTGGTCGTGCCCATAGATCTGCCGCCCGTCGGCCTGATCACCTTGCGTGGCCAGCCGCTGACGCCGACCACGGGCTTGCTGGTCGAATGCCTGCGCGAGGTTGCGGGCGAGCTGGGCTGAGCCTGGAATGAGTCTGATATGGGGCGGGCTGGCACTCTGGGACCGCTCTGCTCTGGCGTGCTACCGTGGTGCAATCCTTGTCCCATGCCTTGAGCCTTGTGCCGGACATGGTTCCAGGTCCAACCATGGAGACCCATCTATGACTGCCTTGCTACCCATGCCTGCACCTTCGGCCGAACCTGTCGGCGGCCCCGAGGCTTCGGCTCTGATCGATGCCAGGATTGCCGGCCTGGACGACTGGCGCGGCGCCATGCTGGCCCGCGTGCGGGCGCTGATCCGAGAGGCCTTGCCCGCCGTGGTGGAAGAGCTGAAATGGCGTGGAACGCCCGTATGGTCGCAGGACGGCATTCTGTGCACGGGCGAGACTTACAAGGCCGTGGTCAAGCTGACCTTCGCGCATGGCGCGGCCCTGGCCGATCCGGCCGGCCTGTTCAATGCCAGTCTTGAAGGCGCCACGCGCCGGGCCATAGACCTGCATCTGGGCGATGCGCTTGACGCCGCAGCGTTCCAGGCACTGGTGCAGGCCGCTGCGCAGCGCAATGCCCAGGCACGGTCGGCCAGAAAACCGGCTTCGCAAGCCAAAGCCAAATCGCGGTCTGAAGCCTAGGTCGCCGCAGCCGGTGGCCCTGGGCGTTCAGGCGTGCAAAAGCACCCGGTGCAGGTTCAGCCTGTGCGGGGTGCGCCTTGAATCGGGCCGGCTGGGGCCAGCCCGGAGTCATCAGGCCTTGGCGATGGCCGCGGCGATGGCTTCACCCACCTCGGTGGTGTTGGCCTTGCCGCCCAGATCTGGCGTCAGCGGACCGGCCTTGATCGTGTGCTCTATGGCGGCCACGATGGTGTCGTGGGCCTGGCGCCAGGCACCTTCGCTGCGGCCCAGGAAGTCCAGCATCAGCGCGCCCGACCAGACCATGGCAATGGGGTTGGCGATGTTCTTGCCGTAGATGTCGGGTGCCGAGCCGTGCACGGGCTCGAACAGCGAGGGGAAGTTGCGGTCGGGGTTGAGGTTGGCCGATGGTGCCAGGCCGATGGTGCCCGTGGTGGCAGGGCCCAGGTCGGACAGGATGTCGCCAAACAGATTGGTGGCGGCCACCACGTCGAAGCGGCCGGGCTGAAGCACGAAGCGCGCGGTCAGGATGTCGATGTGCTGTTTGTCCAGCGTGACTTCGGGGTAGTCCTTGGCCACATCGTCGGCGCGCTTGTCCCACCAGGGCATGCTGATGGCAATGCCGTTGCTCTTGGTGGCCAGGGTCACGTGCTTCTTGGCGCGGCTCTGGGCCAGATCGAAGGCGTACTTGAGCAGGCGATCGGCGCCCTTGCGCGAGTAGACCGATTCCTGGATCACGATCTCGCGGTCCGTGCCTTCGAACATCACGCCGCCCAGCGAGGTGTATTCGCCTTCGGTGTTCTCGCGCACCACGTAGTAGTCGATGTCACCGGGCTTGCGGCCGGCCAGGGGGCAGGGCACGCCTTCGAACAGGCGCACCGGGCGCAGATTGATGTACTGGTCGAATTCGCGGCGGAACTTGAGCAGCGAGCCCCACAGCGAGACATGGTCGGGCACGGTGGCGGGCCAGCCCACGGCGCCGAAGAAGATGGCATCCATGCCCGAGAGCTGGGCCTTCCAGTCGTCGGGCATCATCTGGCCGTGTTCGGCGTAGTAGTCGCAGTGAGCCCAGTCGAAATGGTGGAACTCCAGCGGCAGGTCGAAGCGCCTGGCTGCGGCTTCCAGCGCGCGCAGGCCTTCGGGCATGACTTCCTTGCCGATGCCGTCGCCGGCGATGACTGCAATTTTTTTGGGAGTGGACATGGTGCTCTCTCGTGAGTGTGTTGGGTGGCGAGGCAGCGGCTCAGCCTGTGCCTGGCGGTATTTTTGCACCTTGCATAACTGAATACAATTGACTGATCGTGGCCTGATTGTTTACAGATCGTGCAGAAAATGCCCTCGCCCGAAGACCTGCGTGTCTTCACCACCGTGGTGCGCAAAGCCAGCTTTGCCGAGGCTGCGGCCGCGCACAATGCCTCGCCGGCCTTTGTCAGCAAGCGCATCCGCCTGCTGGAGCAGGAGTTGGGCGTGAAGCTGCTGCATCGCACCACACGGCGGGTCGCTGTCACCGAGCAGGGCGAGCGCGTCTACCACTGGGCGCAGCGCATTCTGGACGAGGTCGAGCATCTGCTGCAGGAGGTGGACGTGACGCGGCGCCAGCCGCGCGGCCTGCTGCGGGTGTCCACCAGCTTCGGCTTTGGCCGCAATGTGGTGGCGCCCGCGCTGTCGCAGCTGATTGCGCAATATCCGGCGCTGCAGCTGCGCCTGGAGGTGTTTGACCGCATCGTCGATGTCGCGGCCGAGGGCTTCGATCTCGATGTGCGCGTGGGCGACGAGATCGCGCCGCACCTGATTGCCCGGCATCTGGCCGACAACCACCGCGTGCTGTGCGCGGCCCCGGCCTATGTGCAGCGGCGCGGCAGCCCGCGCACGCTTGATGAACTGGCAGCACATGACTGTCTGGTCATCAAGGAGCGCGATCATCCCTTCGGTGTCTGGAAACTGCGCTCGGGCAGTCAGGAGCGCAGCGTGAAAGTGACCGGGCCGCTGTCCACCAATCATGGCGAGATGGCCGTGCAATGGGCGCGCGACGGCCATGGCATCGTGCTGCGCTCGCTGTGGGATGTGGCGGCCGATCTGCAGGCCGGCAGCCTGGTGCAGCTGCTGCCAGAGTGGCAGCAGCAGGCGAATATCTGGGCCGTCTATCCGACGCGGCTGGAGCGCTCGGCCAAGGTGCGGGTCTGCGTCGAGTTCCTGCAGGAGTTCTTCAGCAAACAGGCGTCCACGGGATTGAGGGGTGCTATTAAAAAAGAAGCTGTTATCGATTGATATGCATGAATTTCAGATTATTTTGAGTCTGAAAGATATGCACAACCAGCGCAAGCAGCTTCTGTTTTTGAGCCTGATGCCGCGTGGCGGCCCAGGCTATTTGCCAATTATCGGGTCAGCGCGGCCTTCACGGCAGCGGACACCAGGCCCATATCGGCCTTGCCGGCCAGCTGGGCCTTGACGGCGCCCATCACCTTGCCCATGTCGCCAGGGCCGGAGGCACCCAGTTCGGCCACGATGGCCTGCACGGCTGCGGTGATCTCGGCTTCTCCCATGCGTTCGGGCAGATAGACCTTGAGCACTTCCATTTCGGCCTTTTCCACATCGGCCAGATCGGCGCGGTTGGCGGCTTCGAAGGCGGCGATGGAGTCCTTGCGCTGCTTGATCAGCTTGTCGACGATGGCGATGACGGCGGCGTCGTCGAGCTCGATGCGCTCGTCCACTTCCTTTTGCTTCATCGCGGCCTGCAGCAGGCGGATGGTGCCCAGGCGCGCGCTGTCCTTGGCACGCATGGCGGTCTTCATGTCTTCGGTAATCTGGGCTTTCAGGCTCATGGCTTTCTCCTTGGGGTGGGCGAACGGACGCTGACTGTCCATGCGCTGGGAGGTCACTGCGCAGCCGGGCAGGCTTGGCAGTGGCCAGAAAACAAAAAACCCGCGCCTGGCGTCCCGAGCGCGGGTTTGCGGCTGTTTTAAGGCCGACTGGTCCTAATCAACGATTAGTACAGCTTCTTAGGCAGTTGCATGCTGCGAACGCGCTTGTAGTGACGCTTCACGGCAGCAGCCTTCTTGCGCTTGCGCTCGGCTGTGGGCTTTTCGTAGAACTCGCGAGCACGCAGATCGGTCAGCAGACCCAGCTTTTCGATGGTGCGCTTGAAGCGGCGCAGGGCAACTTCATAGGGCTCGTTTTCTTTGACGCGGATGGTAGTCATTTAATTTCCAGATATATCTGTGCTGACAGAGGGTTCTCGGGAAGATCGGGCCTGAGAGCCGTGAACAGCGGTTTCCCCGCCACTTTTTAACTAGTATGGCCGACGGGGTAATGCCAGCAAAGTCGAGCATTATAGACCAAGACTTGGGCTGCGTCTTCAATGGGGCGTGAAGCAATCCGGCGTCGGTCGCGCGCGCATGGTTTTGCGGCGGCAGGCAGGGCGTTGTCGCAGACCAGATTCAGGCACCGCCATTGTGCCTTTTGGACTATCGGCGCGTTCAAGTCGCGTGTATTGCGGAGCGAAGCCGGATGCGCAATGCAAGAGCACGGTGCTGCCCAGGCGCCAGGACAGCCGAGCCCGGCGCTGGGGTTTCTTGGGAGTATCGTGTGCACGGAAATTGCATACAGTTTAGAGGCTTTATTTCGTGACCAAGGTCAAGGAATAAGTGGGTTTCGTGCCTGTGCGCGTCGCTGTTTTTCTGTGTTCAAGGAGCTTCCATCTTGTCCAGCGCTTCTCATTCCTCATTTATTTCGCGTCGCCAATGGATGGCTTCGGCCGTAGCCGTGCCGGGCTTGCTGGCATTGACGGCCTGTGCCGGCAGGGCCGGAGTTTCCGGGCCTGCCGCATCCGGCGGTTCCCTGGTGGTGGGTGGTCTGTTTGCGGGCTCGCGCAGCGACAAGGGCTTTATGGAGGCTGGCTGGCGCGGCCTGGAAAAAGCGCGCCAGGAGCTGGGCGTGCAGACCCGCTTTCTCGACGGCATGGCGCCCAGGAAGGAGTTGCTGGTGCCGGCTCTTGCACAGCTTGCGGAGCAGGGGGCGCAACTGGTGATTGCCCATGGCGGGCAGAACAATCAGGCTGCAGCCGAAGTTGCGGCGCGCTTTCCCAGGACCCAGTTCGTCGTGACCCAGGGCGCGGTACAGGGAAGCAATCTCTGCAGCTATGACGTGCTGCAGGAGGAGTCGGCCTATCTGGCCGGCGTGCTGGCGGCGCTGACCACCAAAACCGGGGTGGTCGGCCATATGTCGGGCATTCGCGTGCCCCCGGGACTCAAGGGGCGTGCAGCCTATGCGGCCGGCGTGCGCGATACCGATCCCAGGGTCAAGCTGCTGACGAACTTCTCGGGCGATCAGGACGACAACGCCTTGTCGCACCGCATTGCCAGGGCCCAGATGGCTGCCGGTGCCGATGTGATCTTCACCATGCTCAACTCCGGCCGCGATGGCGTGACCCAGGCCTGCCGCGAGGCGGGCACGCGCCAGATCGGCAATGTGATCGACTGGACCACGGTGGACCCGCAGGTGTTTGTCGCTTCCGCCTGGGCCGATGTGGGCATTGGCGCGTTTTTGGCCGTCAAGGATATGCAGGAGCGCGGTGCGCCCGGCCCGGGCATTCGCAAGATCGGTTTGAGCGACCCGGCCGCCGTACGCCTGACCATGGGCCAGGGCGTGGCCGCCGCTGTGCGCGAGCGCGTGGGCAATGCGTCGGCTGCCATCGCCTCGGGGCAGCTCAAGGTTCCCGAACACTATGAAGGCAAGGAATTTTCTGCCTGACCGGATGGTGCGCCGGAGGCGCTGGCAGCAAAAAAGGATGGCTCAACCATCCTTTTTTTCATGGCGGCAGGCGCTTCGGTTCCAGTCGCTCAAGCCATGACCAATTGCTTTTCCGCCATGGCCTGGGCGCAGGCGGCGGCACTGGCCCAGGCCCACTGGAAGTTGTAGCCACCCAGCCAGCCGGTGATGTCCACCACCTCGCCGATAAAGTACAGGCCCGGCCGGGTCTTGCATTCCATGGTTTGCTGGGACAGCACCCTGGTGTCCACGCCGCCCAGCGTGACCTCGGCTTTTTTATAGCCCTCGGTGCCCGTGGGAGTGATCTCCCAGCGCGACAGCTGCTCGGCCAGTCTGGCCAGGGCCTTGTCGCCGGCCTCGTTGATGGGGCGCTGCAACTCGGGCATGCGGCCGACCCAGGCATCGGCCAGGCGCGCGGGCAGATGGGCGGCCAGCTCGTTGGCCACCAGCTTGCGCGAGTGGAGCTTGGCCTGGGCCAGCACCTCGGCCAGATCCACACCAGGCAGCAGATTGATCTGCAGCGGGGTGCCGGGCTTCCAGTAGCTGGAGATCTGCAACACGGCGGGACCCGAGAGGCCGCGGTGGGTGAACAGCAAATCCTCGTGGAAGCTCATGCGCTCCTTTTTGCTGCCGGTGCTGATTTCCACGGGCAGGGCCAGACCGGCCAGGCCCGCGTAGGGTTGCCAGCCTTCGCCGTCGAAGGTCATGGGCACCAGGCCGGGCGTGCGCTCGATCAGCGGCAGATCGAACTGCTGGGCCAGACGGTAGCCGAAGTCGGTGGCGCCTATCTTGGGAATGCTCAGGCCGCCAGTGGCAATGACCAGGTTGGCGGCCTGTACCAGGCCACGATCGGTTTCAATCTGATAGCTGAAATCGCTTTCTGTGTCTTGGTTTGACGGCGAAAGCACTACTTTCTTGACCTGGCAAGGCTGCCAGCGCTGCACGCCGCCCGCGCTGCACTCGGCCAGCAGCATGGCGATGATGTCCTCGGCCGAATGGTCGGCAAACAACTGGCCCTTGTGCTTTTCGTGGTGGGCAATGCCGTGTCTGTCCATCAACGTGATGAAGTCGGCGGGTGTGAAGCGCGAGAGGGCCGAGCGGCAGAACTGAGGGTTCTGCCCCACAAAATGCTTGTGCGGCGCACGCACGTCCAGATCTCGGTTGGTGAAGTTGCAGCGCCCGCCGCCCGAGATGCGGATCTTCTCGGCCACCTTGGGCGCATGATCGATCAGCAGCACCTTCAGGCCCTGCTGGCCGGCCTGGGCCGCGCAGAACAGGCCGGCGGCACCGGCGCCGATGATGATGGCGTCAAAAATCTGGAAGGGGACCTGTGAAGAGGAGGACACGGCGGGCAGGGCGATGGAGCAAGAACAAGGCCGCGATTGTCCCAGATGCCTCAGATTTTGGGCTCGTCCACTACAAAGCCCCAGAAACCGTCGTCGCAGTGAATGCAGCAGGCCGTAAAGTGATTCAGGTCACTGGCGTGAAACCAGATTAGGCCCAGCTTGGAGTCGCACAGTGCATCGGCCTGATCGGCGAGGCTGAGTGCCGCAATATGCTCCAGCTCCATATCGCCGAAGAATTCCTGCAGATCGCTGGCGCCCAGAAAAAGGTCGTGGTCCAGACTGCCGATCTTTCCTTTGTGCCGACCGTGCAGAACTTCCACAAATGGGTTGCCGCCCTGGTCGTGGCCAATGGCTACAAACCAGCGGGCCAGCAGAAATTCGGACTGCACGGTTTTCAGGTCTTCCTGATGCAGTTGCGCGCCAAAGCTGAAGAGGTCGGCAAAGTTGGCGTGGCTTTCGCTGGCAATCTCGGTGCTGTCATGAAGATAGCTGGCGTGGTCTGAGGCCTGTTCCAGCGCATACATGGAAAAGCCGTTCTGTGTGATCAGAAACTGCGCATAAGCATCTGAGAAGCCAATGTGCGCCTGCAGCGCTGCAACTTCCTGTGCGCTGGCGGCAGGCTGGCCGAAGGGGTTGGGAAACAGAACTTGCAAGACGCACTCCTGAGACTTACAGCACGGTGTAAGTCGGTACTTGTTTATATCTGCAGCCCATTGTCCCATTGGGGTATGCGCAAGGGTTCAGCGTGCGTCCCGGATCACTTCTAGAATCGCGCCCCATGAATACACCATCCCACCAACTGAGCATGACCGTGCTCATGTCGCCTGACATGGCCAACTTCTCCGGCAATGTGCACGGGGGCGCCATCTTGAAATTGCTGGACCAGGTTGCCTATGCCTGCGCCAGCCGTTATGCGGGCCGCTATGTCGTGACGCTGAGCGTGGATCAGGTGATGTTTCTGCAGCCTATCCACGTAGGTGAGCTGGTGACTTTTCTGGCCAGCGTGAACCACACCGGCAAGTCCTCCATGGAAATCGGCATCAAGGTGATTGCCGAGGAGATTCGCAGCCAGGTGGTGCGCCACGTGAACAGCTGCTTCTTCACCATGGTGGCCGTGGACGATGACAAAAAGCCTGCCCCCGTGCCCCCGCTGCAGCTCGAAACCGACGAGGAAAAGCGCCGCTGGGACGCCGCCATCATCCGCAAGGAACTGCGCAAGGAGCTCGCCGAGCGCTTTGCCGAGACTCGTACTCCCTGAGTCGCATCGCCGCTTCTGCGTGGACGTAGTCTCGCAGCGAGGCGGCGCTTGCCGCTCGCCCGGCTTGCAGGACAGCCCGGGGATGGTCCTGGATCAGGCTGCCGCTGATTGCGGCAAGGCTTGGGGCTGGTTCTGCCAGGCGGCAATGCCCTGGACCACATCGCCGACGACGATGATGCTGGGGCTGCCCAGTTGGTGGTCGGCAATGCTTTGCGGCAAATCCTTCAGAAAGGTCAGCGCATGGCGCTGCTGCGGCAGGCTGGCATGCTGGATCACGGCCACGGGCGTGCTGCCGGGCAGGCCGCTGAGCAGCTCGCTGCTGATGCGCTCGACACTGCTCACTCCCATATAGATCACCAGCGTCAGCTTGGCCGCATGGGCCGTGGCGGCGATCTGGCGCCAGTCGGGGCCGCTGTCGCCGGGTTTGGCATGGCCGGTCATGAAAAGCACGCCGTGCGCGCGATCGCGGTGGGTCAGCGGGGCGCCCAGGTTGGTCAGGCCCGCGAGACCGGAGGTGATGCCGTTGATGACATCCACCTCGATACCGGCCTGACGCAGATGTTCGACCTCTTCGCCGCCACGGCCAAAGATGAAGGGGTCGCCGCCCTTGAGGCGCACCACGCGTTCGCCGTCCTGCACGGCCGCAATCATGAGCTTTTCGATAAAGGCCTGGGGAGTGCTCTTGCAGCCGCCGCGCTTGCCCACATAGACCACGCGGGCCGAGGGCGAGGCGTGGCTCATCACACCATCGCTGACCAGATCGTCGACAAACAGCACGCTGGCTGCGGCAATGGCCTTGGCGGCCTTGATGGTCAGCAGCTCGGGGTCGCCGGGGCCGGCACCCACCAGGGTGCACGAGCCGCGCTGATTGGGGTTGTGGGAAATGGCAGTCATTGTGGGGTCTCAGTCGGGGCTGCGGTTATAGGCTTGCAGTGCGGCGCGGCTGGCGGCAGCGTCGGCATCGGTGACCTGCATGGCCTGGTGCAGGGCTTGTATTTGTTCCAATTGTTGCGCGATCGGCGCCGGCACAGGTAGCTGGCCGTTCAGAATGTCCAGTGTCAGCCGGGCTGTCTGCTCGGCATTCAGATCTTGTTCCGGGGCACTGCTCTCGGTGCCGGATGCGAGCTGGCTGCTGTGCAGGGAAGAGCGCTCAAAGCAGATTTCTCCGGCAATCACACCCGTGCTCACGGGTTCGCGGTGAGGGGCGGCCACGGCCTCGCCTTCCGTGCCGCGCACCAGCAGCGCACTGGTCGCACGCAGGGCCAGGGTCTGGAGCATGGGCTGGGCATAGGCCGGGTGGGTATAGCTGGCCAGCACCAGCCCGGATTGCGCGGTGCTGCTGCCATGGATAGGGTCCAGCAGTTTGACGATGCTGTGCGAGGGGTTGCGCAGGCCCATCTGGCGGCGAATCTGCAGCAGCCGATCCAGCGGCGCCAGCAGGTGACGGGTCTGCATCCAGACCTTGTCGCCAGGCTCCAGAGCGATGGGACGCTCGATGGCCGTCCAGCCCAGTTGCCGCCATACCTCGGCCGTGCCCAGGCGCTTGTCCTCGGTATGGCTGCCGTGTACCAGCACCGGCAGTCCTTTCTGCGCCAGAAGACCCGCCAGCAGCGGTGTGAGGTTGGCCAGCTTGCGCGAGCCGTTGTAGCTGGGGATGACCACCACGGGCTGGGCCTTATGGGCCTGCGGCCACACGGGCAGACGTTGCTGGGTCGCGTCGAGAAAGCCTGCCAGCTCTTCGGCGCTTTCGCCCTTGAAGCGCATGGCAATGCAAAAGCCGCCGAGCTCCAGATCGCTGACCTTGCCGTCCAGCACCTGCCCCATCAGATCGCAGGCCTGGGTCCGCGAAAGAGAGCGCGCGCCCTTGGTGCCGCGACCGATTTCCTTGATGTAGTGGCTGATGCTCATGATTAACGTAATTGTCGCTATAAAAACCATGAGTTGTCAGACGATTTGGTTATATAAATCAAACCGGCTGTGCTCGAGACTCCGTCGCTCCCTGTTGCGCCAGCTCTGCAGCCAGGGCCTGCAGCTGCGATTGCGCGAGCTGGGCGACAAGGTCCAGCATGGGGTTGCTCTTGAGCGCATCGGCAGACGCCAGGACGGCGAGCCGGCTGACCTGGCGCGAAGCCCGAAGCGGCCTGAACACGATCTGCTCGCGGTGAAACATCGCGAAGGATGCCGGCACGATGGCCACGCCCAGACCGCAGGCCACGAGCGCCAGCACATTCACCAACTGACCGGCTTCGTGGCGTATCAGCGGAGTGAAGCCGGCCTCGGCGCACAGCGCGACCGTGCGGTCGAAGTAGTCGGTGTCCTGATAGCGGGTGAAGCCCACAAAGGGCTGATGCACGGCTGCTTGAAGATCCAGCATTCCACTGCCTCCGGCCAGAGGGTGGGAGGCTGGAACAGCCAGGCAATAGGGGTCGTCAATGCTGGCCAGCTCAAGCTCGTCGGCCTCCTTGTGGCCGGGGCGGGCAAAGCCGAGTTCCAGCTCGCCCTGGCGCAAGGCCCGCTGCTGCTGGGACGAGATCATTTCGCGGGCTTCGATCTGCACCTCACAGCCGGCCTGTGCCACAGCTCGCAGCAAGCCGGGCAGCAGTGACTGCATGGCCGAGGGAACCAGCCCCAGGCGCAGCACGGTCTGGCTGCTGCGCTCTCGTTCGCGCGCTCGCAAGGGGGCTTGCTCGGCACGCGCCAATATGACGCGCGCATCTTCCAGCAGCGACTCGCCTGCAGCGGTGAGCTGCATGCCGCGCGGCAGGCGGGTGAAGAGCTGCGTGCCGACCTCATCCTCGAGTTGCTTGAGTTGCTGTGACAGCGGCGGCTGGGCGATGAATAGCTTGCGGGCGGCCCTGCTGACGTTGCCCTGCTCGGCAACCGCCACGAAATAGCGCAGATGTCTCAGTTCCATGCCTGAATGAATCCATATTTCAAAAGTATGAGTTTCATATTAAATCAGTGTTGGACATATGAATGAAGGGCGGCAACACTGCCGATCCTGTTCGTTCTGAGATGCATGTCCACGCATGCATTGCCTGTCTCATGCAAGCCTTGCAAAAAACCGAGTCCGCCAAGGGACTGAAGCTCAACGAGGTCGACATGCCGTCGCCTGCCGCAGGTGAAGTGCTGCTGCGGGTTCATTCCACCGGTGTCTGTGGCACGGATCTGCATATCGATGCCTGGACGGCGAGCTACCACTTTTTGCAGGCCGCGCTGCCGGTGACCGTGGGTCACGAGTTCAGCGGCGAGATCGTGGCCAGAGGCGAGGGGGCCGAGCATCTGCCCCTGGGCCAGTTGGTGGCCGTGCGGCCTTCGGTCACCTGCGGCAGATGCCCCAGTTGCAGTGCCGGCGACTTCGATGCCTGCACCACGCGTCGCGGCATCGGTGTCATGCGCCATGGCGGCTTTGCCGAGTATGTGGCCGTGCCCCTGCGCAATTGCGTGCCGATTCCACACGGCGTGGACCCCGAGGTTGCTGCATTGGCCGAGCCGCTGTCGGTGAGCTTCGAAGCCGTGCGCACGGGCAATGTCCAGCCCGGCGATCGCGTACTGATCCTGGGGCCCGGCAATATCGGCCAGGGCATTGCGCTGTTTGCGCGTGCCGCAGGGGCAGCCCAAGTGGTGGTGGCCGGCCATGGTGATGCCGCGCGGCTGGAGGTCCTGCGCTCCATGGGGTTCGAGGATTTGCTGGACTTCGAGGGGCAGGACATTGACGAGGCCCTTGCCGCGTATACGAAGCAAGCTCTCTTTGACGTGGTGATCGAAGCCACCGGGGCGGCGGCAGTGCTGGCGCCGGCCCTGCGTGCACTCAAGACCCATGGCGTGCTGGTGATTGCCGGCATTCATTCAGCCCCCGTGCCGCTGGATCTGACGGCCTTGGTGCGACGTCATCAGCAGCTGCGCGGCTCCTATCGCACGCCGGAGCGCTGCTGGCTGGAGGTCGTTGAATTCATGCAGACCCATCAGGATCAGCTGCGCCTCATGATCACCCACCGCGTGCCGCTTGCACAGGCCGGGCAGGGTTTTGAGCTGGCGCGTGCGCGGCTGGCGAGCAAGGTGCTGATTCAGCCCGGCGCGGGTTCTGCATCATGAGCACCGCCTTCCTGGCCTTGTGGAACGACATCGACCGGCCCGAGGCTCGCGCAGAATACGAGGCTTGGCATGCCCTCGAGCATGTTCCCGAGCGCGTGGGTTTGCCAGGCTTTGTCTATGGCCATCGCTATGTCGGCGCCTGCGGATACTTCACGCTCTACGGTCTGGAGTCTCTGGCGGCCCTGGACTCGGCCGAGTATGCGGATGTGATCGCTAACCCCACGCCCTGGTCGGCACGCATGAGGCCGCGTCTGAGTGCTTTCATGCGCAGGCCCTGCCTATTGCAGGTCCAGGCTGGAGCATCCAGCGGTGCGGCGTTGACGACGCTCAAGGCCGTCACCACCGATGTACATACCTGGGCCGCGCACGCAGCCCGCTGGGCGGAGCAGGCGGTGCAGCAAGGGCGTCTGCTGCGGGTCATGGCGGGTGTGGTGCCTGTGGAGCGTTCCTTGCACTACCCCGTTGGCGGCGAGCGCATTGCCGAGCAGGCCCAGGGGGAAGTCACGGTGGTCATGCTGGCCGAGCATCTCGACGGACCGTCATGCACCCAAGGTGCCCAATGGTGGGCCGACCAAATGCAGGCACATCACCTCGAAACGCCTGCACAGCAGGCTTTTGGCCTGCAAACCCGGGTGTACCGTTCGCAGCTGGCCCTGCCCGCCAGCGGACGCCTGCCGCCCTTGATGGAACTGATGGCTGGATACGCCGATTGTTGATCCGAGACTGAGTCCGAGATTCTGGAGACATAAAGATGACAAGAAAATCGATGCCCGTGCGCCGGGCTGCCCTGCTGCTGTGTGCCGCTGCCTGTCTGCCCTTGGCGGCTCAGGCCCAGGGCAAGCCTGACTGGCCCACCCGCCCCATACGTTTTATCGTCGGCTATGCCAGCGGCTCTTCGCCCGATGTGCAGGCCCGATTGCTGGCCGAGCCCCTGACCAAGGCCCTGGGGCAGCCTGTGGTGGTGGAGAACAAAGGGGGCGCCAGCGGCAATATCGGCGCCGACGCCGTGGCCAAGGCCGGCGACGGCCACACCATAGGCGTGATCGGCAACGGCCCGCTGACCAGCTCCAAGTTTCTCTACAGCAAGCTGCCCTACGATCCGATCAAGGATCTCGCACCACTGGCCATGATCGGCTCGGCCCCTCTGGTGCTGGTGGCTCCCAAGTCCATGGCCGCGAATGCGGGCGCCTATTTCAAGGCGCTCAAGACCGGGACCCAGGGCAACTACGGCTCGGTGGGTACGGGGTCCGGCGGCCATCTGGGCGTGGAGCTGATCAAGGAAGCCATGGGCCTGAATCTGCAGCATGTGCCTTATAACGGCGGCCCGGCTGTGGTCAACGCCTTGATGGGCGATCAGGTGCAGATGGCCTTGCTGCCGGCCTCCACCGTCATGCCGCTGGTCCAGTCCGGCAAGCTGGCCGCCCTGGCCGTGAGTTCCAGCAAGCGCAGCCCGCTGGCGCCCGGCGTCCCCGTCATGCCCGAGATCGGTGCCGGCAATGTGGACATCGAAGTCTGGAATGCGGTCATGGCACCGGCTTCCATGCCCGCCGAGCATCGCGCCAAGCTGGCTGCGGCCTTGGAAAAGATTCTTCATGCTCCCGATATCCGCAGCAAGCTGCTGGCCCAGGGCTGGCGCATCGACGACACCAGCGCTGCCTCGTTGGCCAGGCGTATCGAAAACGATGCACGCATCTACGGCAGCCTGATCACGCAAAAAAACATCCGCCTCGAATGAGTGCGGCCGGCGCCATCTGAGGCGCCGGACTCCCACACGGCATCCCCGCAGCAACGGTGGATGCTGCTGTCAGCGGCTCGACAGCGGCAGGACTCTGCCGCGAGCCCCATCCATTATTAAAAAGAGAGACTTCATGACATCCTTGCAATCGGGAGGCTTGGCCGTGGCCGCTGCCTTCATCTCCACATGTTCGCTGGCTCAGGCCCAGACCGCTGCGCCCGCCACATCCCAGCTCACGCTGTACGGCGTGGTGGATATGGCCGCCGAGTCGATGTACACCGGCGCGGGCCGCACCCTGCGTGCAGAAAGCGGTGTCCTAGCGGGCTCGCGCTGGGGCGTTCGCGGAACCGAGGATCTGGGCGGCGGCCTGCGTGCGCTGTACGTGATGGAGGCCGGACTGAATGCCGATACCGGCGAGCGCGCTCAGGGCGGGCTCGCCTTTGGTCGACAGATCTTTGTCGGCATGGGCGGCGACTGGGGTCAGCTGACGCTGGGCCGCCACTACACCACGTTTCATACCTCGCTGGCTTCCTATGCCCTGACGGGCCTGATCTGGGGCAATGCCGCCAACTATTTCCGTGACGGCACGGTGCTGCGCGCCGACAACTCGCTGCGCTTTCAGTCGGCTTCCATGGCGGGACTGGTGATGCGGGGCATGTACTCGTTCGGGGAGAACGCCGGCACCAATGTGGGGCGTCAGTTCGGCGGCTCGCTGGACTACACGCGCGGTCCCTGGAGCTTGGGAGCCTCGCTGTGGGAGCGTCGCACCACGGCCCAGAACACCGACCGCTATCGCTTGCTGGGCGGCTCCTATGACTTCAAGCTGGCCCGGGCTGCCTTGCTGCTGTCCACCCGGGAGGATGATCTGCCGGATGTCGCCAGCAAGCGCGGACGCTTCTTTGAAGCCAGCATGACCATACCGGTCAGCACGGCAGGGCAGTTGCTGCTGTCCTATGGACAGTTCCAGGGGCGTGCGCGTGCGAACAGCGATGCGCGAGCCCTGAGCGTGCGCTACGACCATGCGCTGTCCAAGCGCACCAAGCTGTATGCGGGTGTCTCCGCAATCCGCAACGAGGCCGACGCTGCATTCACCATCAACAGCGCCAGCAATGCCGGGCCTTCGGTTCCCAAGGGCAGCAAGCCGCGCTCGCTGCTGGTCGGTATCTCGCACTCCTTCTGAGTCAAGCCGTCACAGGACGCTGCGGCCTGCAGCAAGCCCTGTCCAGGGCGCAGGCCGCCTCAATGGTCTATAGCCCGGGAGGGGCTTGCGTAGTGAATGAACATTGATCACATTTCGGGACACAGGGCGCGCGTAACATGTGCGCTGTTTTTGAGGAGTGTTGAAATGACCGCTAACGCATCTTTGACCGACGAACTCATGGGCCAGCTGCAGGGCGCTCCCATGCAGGGCCTGGCCCAGCAGTTGGGCATCGACTCCGTGCAGGCCGAGCAGGCCGTGGGCGTGGCGCTGCCCATGCTGTTTGGTGCGCTGGGCCAGAACACGGCCCAACCTCAGGGAGCTGCCGATCTGTTCGGTGCGCTGCAGCGCGATCACAGCAGTGCCAATGGCGCGATGGATATGGGCGGTCTGCTGGGCGGGCTCGGCGGCCTGCTCGGCGCAGCGGGCGGTGGCGCTGGTGCGGCTGGCGGCCTGGGTGGGCTGGGCAGCATTCTGGGCTCGGTGCTGGGAGGCGGCTCCGGTGCCGGAAACTCGCAGTTGGATGCGGGTGCCATCCTGGGCAATATCTTTGGCGGTCAGCAGCAGCAGGCCGAGTCCCGTCTGGGTCAGGCCACGGGCCTGGGTGGCAATGCAGGTCAGTTGCTTGCCCTGCTGGCTCCGCTGGTGATGTCTTTTCTGGCCAATCGAGTCCAGTCGCAGGGCATGGGGGCCGGCGACCTGGGCAATGCCCTGGATCAGGAGCGCGGCCAGATCCAGTCGCAAGGCGGTGCGGCAGGAGGCATCCTCGGCAGCCTGCTCGATCAGAATGGCGACGGCAAGCTGGATGCCGGAGATCTGTTCAAGCTGGGCGCGGGTCTGCTGGGCGGTCGGCGCTGAGCCCGGATTGAGTGACAGTATCAAGGCAGCTTTGGCTGCCTTTTTTGTTTTTGTATACGGGCATAGCCTGATTGCCGCAATGCAGCAGGATTCTCACACTGGTCATGTCGTCATGCGTTTTGCATGACAGGCCGATCCAGAAAGGAGAACCAGATGACGACCGTCGCCGAAATTCTGCGCGCCAAGGGCAACAGCACTATCTACAGCGTTTCTCCCTCCGACACCATGCTGGCTGCACTGCAGCTCATGGCGGAAAAAAGCATTGGCGCGCTGCTGGTGCTCGAAGGTGGCGATATCGCCGGTATCGTGACCGAGCGCGACTACGCGCGCAAGATCGCTTTGCAAGGGCGAAGCTCGGCCAGCACGCGCGTGGACGAGGTCATGACGCGCAAGGTGCATTGCGTGCTGCCGCGCCAGACCAGCGAGGAGTGCATGTCGCTGATGACCAGCAATCGCATGCGCCATCTGCCCGTGATCAACGAGACTCGCGAGCTGCAGGGGCTGATTTCGATTGGCGACATCGTCAAGGAAATCATCTCGGCCCAGCAGTTCACGATTCATCAGCTGGAACACTATATTTCCGGGACCCCCAATGTGAATCAACCGTAGGTTGCTATGAATTGAATAGCGAAGGCGGGCAGGGCTAATGTCCGCCTTTTCTGCATCTGGAAGGCGCAAGTCCTACACTTGCGGCCATGAGTTTGCTGATCCTGGGAATCGAATCCTCTTGTGATGAAACCGGTGTGGCGCTGGTGCGTACGCCGGACGGCCAAGGTGTGCCCACCTTGCTGAGTCATGCGCTGCACAGCCAGATTGAAATGCACCGCGCCTATGGCGGCGTGGTGCCCGAGCTGGCCAGCCGCGACCATATTCGCCGTGTGCTGCCGCTGACCGAGAAGGTGTTGGCCGAATCCGGGGTGCAGCTCGACAATGTCGATGTGATTGCCTTTACGCGCGGGCCCGGCCTTGCCGGGGCTTTGCTGGTCGGCTCCGGTGCAGCCTGCGCCATGGCAGCCGCGCTGGACAAGCCTGTGCTGGGCGTGCACCACCTCGAAGGCCATCTGCTCTCGCCTTTCCTGAGTGCCGACCCGCCGGAGTTCCCGTTTGTGGCCCTGCTGGTCTCGGGGGGGCATACCCAGCTCATGCGTGTGGACGGCGTGGGCGAATACGAAATCCTCGGTGAAACCATCGACGATGCGGCAGGCGAGGCTTTCGACAAATCGGCCAAGCTCATGGGCTTGCCCTATCCGGGCGGTCCCGTGCTCTCGAAGCTGGCGGAGGGCGGCGATCCTCTGGCCTTCAAGCTGCCTCGCCCCCTGCTGCATTCGGGTGACCTGGACTTCTCGTTTGCCGGCCTCAAGACGGCTGTGCTGACCCAGGCCAAGAAGCTGGGTGACGAGCTGGAAGCGCGCAAGGCCGATCTGGCCGCCAGCACCCAGGCCGCGATTGTGGACGTGCTGGTCAGGAAAACCATGGCCGCACTCAAGCAGACCGGCATGAAGCGTGTGGTGGTGGCGGGAGGTGTGGGGGCCAACAAGCAACTGCGCGAGCAGCTCAATGAAGCCTGCGCCAAGCACAAGATTCGCGTGCATTACCCCGAGCTGCATCTGTGCACCGACAACGGCGCCATGATTGCCATGGCTGCCGCCATGCGCATACAGGCGGGACGCGAGCAGGCCCTGCATGAATATGCGTTCGATGTGAAGCCGCGCTGGCCGCTGGATTCGCTCAGGTGAGTTTGTGCAGCAAAAAAGCAGCCCAGGTGGCTGCTTTTTTCATGGCTGCCTGCGCTTATCCGGCAAGCTTTACGGCCAGTTTCGCTACGTTCTGGCCCTGGTAGCGGGCAATGCTCAGCTCGTCGGGATGAGGCTGGCGCGAACCGTCGGCGCCCGCAATCGTCGAGGCCCCATAGGGCGAATTGCCGCCCTTGACCGCGCTCAGATTGGTCTGTTCGGGCAATGGATAGCCCAGCGGCACGATGATCATGCCGTGATGGGCCAGCGTCGCCCAGGTGGTAGTGGCCGTCATTTCCTGGCCGCCGCCGGTGCCGGTCGAGGTGAAGACACTGCCGATCTTGTTGATCAAGGCCCCTTTGACCCAGAGACCGCCGGTCTGGTCGAGAAAGCTGCGCATCTGGCCCGGCATATTGCCAAAGCGCGTGGGCACGCCAAACAGGATGGCATCGTAGTCGGCCAGTTCGGCTGGGCTGGCGACCTCTGCGGCCTGATTGGCCTTGCCGCCTGCGTTCTTGAAGACATCCTCGGGCATGGTTTCGGGCACGCGCTTGACGGTGACCTCGGCACCGCTGACGCTGCGGGCGCCTTCGGCCACGGCCTGAGCCATGGTTTCGATATGTCCGTACATGGAGTAGTAGAGAACCAGCACTTTCGCCATGGGTGAATTCCTCAAACGGGGTTGGAAAGCGGTGCAGCAATGGCGCACCCGACTGAACCCACAGTGTAGGAATTCAAGATGGCAGCGCGACACGCACCGGCAGTCTGCCCCTGTAGGCCAAGGCGCCGAATCAGCTCAACTCCCGGAATCGGCCATGGCATTGGCATGAAAAAAGCCCGCAACGCCAAGGCATTGCGGGCTTTGTGCTTTCCGGCCGACCTCTTGCTAAGAGGAGATGGAAGAAAGGATGAGGCTGGCCGGTCGGCGTAAACAGCGCTTATTCGATGCTCAGCGTCACGGCCTTGCTCTGGGGCTCGAGCTTGGCCAGGGTCAGCGTCAGCACGCCATGCTCGAGTTTGGCCTTGCTGTTGGCAGCATCGATTTCATGGCCGAGATCCCAGGTGTATCTGACTTGGCGGGCTGCACCTTCCACGCTTTCGAGCTTGGCGACAGAGCCTTCCAGCGAGAGTTTGAGCTGCTCGCGTGCCAGGCCTGGCACATCCAGGGTCAGGGTCGTGAATTGGTCATCGCGACTGACTTGAACCTGGCGTTGTACGGGGCTTGCAGCGCCCAGGGTTTCCTGCAGAAAGCGTTGCAGGGCCAGGTCGGCGGCGCGAGGGGATACAAAGGTATTACGGCTCATCACAGGGGCGAAGAACATGGTGTTTAACTCCTTTAAACTGCGCGGCTTGCGTTGTTGCCGCTTGATTCATAGGTAGGTGGTGGCAAGCGCATTTCAAGAGGTTTTTTTGATGAATAAATTGCGCCGCGATGTCTTGAAATACCTGCAGTTGCCACTACTATGTGCGCCGTTCGGCATTGCTGGCATTGCTGGCATTGCTGGCATTGCTGGCATTGCTGGCGCTGCTGTGGCTGCAGCCAAGGCCAAGCTTGCGCAACCCATCAAGCTGGCACTGGTGGAGAGTCTTTCGGGCCCGTTTGCAAACACGGGCGAGGCCGTGTTCCGCAATCTGCTGTGGGCGACCGAGCGGGTGAACGCGCGCGGCGGCGTGCGCCTGGCCGACGGTCCGCATGAACTGGTGATAGAGCGCTATGACAGCAAGGGGCAGAACGAAGAGGCGCTGTCGGCGCTGCGCGCGGCCATAGACAGCGGTGCGCGCATCATCATGCAGGGCAACTCGTCGGCCACAGCGGCGGCGCTTCTCGACGCCATCGACAAGCACAACAGCCGGGACCCTTCGCGCCGTGTGCTGTATCTGAACTATTCGGCCGTGGACCCGGCGCTGACCAACGAGCGCTGCAGCTTCTGGCATTTCCGCTTCGATGCCCATGCCGATATGCGCATGGCTGCGCTGATGGAGGTCATCAAGGACGACAAGGCCGTACACAGTGCCTATCTGATCGGGCAGGACTACAGCTTTGGCCAGGCCGTGTTGCGCGAAGCAAGGCGTCAGCTTGGCATGCAACGGCCTGATGTGCGCATTGTGGGCGACGAGTTGCACCCTGTGGGCCGCGTCAAGGACTTTGCGCCCTATGCGGTCAAGATCAAGCAAAGCGGTGCCCAGGCCGTGATCACCGGCAACTGGGGCAATGATCTGATGCTGCTCGTCAAGGCTGCGCGCGAGGCAGGCTACGAGGGGCGCTTCTACACCTTCTACGGCAATGCCCTGGGAGCCCCGGCGGCCTTGGGCGATGCCGGCGTGGGCAAGGTGCTGGCCGTGGCCGACTGGCTGCCCAATGTGCCAACGGCCGAGAGCCGTGCCTTCTACCAGTCTTTCCGTCAGCGCTTTCCCAGGCCGCAGGACGACTATGTGCATATGCGCATGCAGCTCATGATCGAGGCTCTTGCGCAGAGCCTCAAAAAAGCCGGCAGCACGGACACCGTCGCCGTGGCCCATGCCTTGGAGCATGCCAGGGTCCAACTGGCGGGACGCTCGGGCAGCATGCGGGCGGCAGACCATCAGTTTCAGCAATCGCTGGTGGTGGGCATGATGGAAAAGAGAGGTAGCTCAGGCGTGGACTTCGATGTGGAAGGCTCGGGCTACGGCTTCAAGGTAGTGCGCGAGATCTCTTCAGCCAGGGCAGAGATGCCAAGTCAGTGCCAGATGAAGCGCTTTTGTGTGGCTGGAGAACTATTGAATCAATAGCTGTCAGCGCTTGTTGGAAAAAGCGCTGCAGCCCGAATTAATCTAGTTGCGTGTAGCAGAGGCGGTCTGGCTGGCCAGATAGGCTTCATGTACCTCGCGCCCCAGCTCGATCACCGACAGCGCATAGAACGCCGACCAGTTATAGCGCGTGATGGCGTAGAAGTTCTCGGTACCCGCGATGTACTCCGTGGGGCCGGAGCTGCCGTTTTTCAGCTCGATCAGTGCCAGCGGACGCTCATAGTTGTCGGCGCCCAGCACCCGCACTTCGCGTTCTGCCATCTGCGTGGCCGTGAACGTGGGGTTGATATCGGGTGCCAGCAGGGTTGCCAGATTCTCGCCCTGGGCGCGCATGTCCACGGTAAAGGCCGTGGGCAGGCCCGGCTTCCAGCCATGGCCGACGAAGTAGTTGGCGACCGAGCCGATGGCGTCGGTGGCGCTGTTGAACAGGTCTATGCGGCCGTCACCGTCAAAGTCGACCGCGTATTTGTCCCAACTGGTGGGCATGAACTGACCCAGGCCCATGGCGCCGGCATAGCTGCCGCGTAGCGCAAACGGGTCGCTGCCCGTGCGGCTGGCCGTGACCAGTACCTGCTCAAGCTCGCCACGGAAGTAGTCGGTGCGGGCCTGGGCGCGGGGGTGGGATTGCGGAAAGTCCAGTGCCAGCGTGGCCAGAGCATCCATCACGCGAAAGTTGCCCATGTTGCGGCCGTAAATGGTTTCCACGCCGATGATGCCGACGATGATCTCTGCGGGCACGCCGAACTGCTGCTCGGCACGCGCGAGCGCCTGGTGGTTGGCCTGCCAGAACTTCACGCCGGCGCGTATGCGCACGGGGTCGATAAAGCGGCTGCGGTATACCGTCCAGTTCTTCACAAAGGTCTTGCCGGCCGGCGTCATCAGGCGTGTGACCACGGGCAGGTTGCGCGCTTCGCTCAACTGCGCACGCACCCAGTCGACAGGCAGGTCGCGGCGGACTGCGATTTCTTCGGCCAGTTGCATGGCGTCGCCCCGACCGGCATAGGCCACGGCCGTGGCGGCTGCAGCCGTGGCTACGGCAGCCGGTGCTGCCTTGCGGACGGCTTTTTTGGCTGGTGCGGCGATGACGCTGGCAGTTAGCAGGCACAGGGCCAGAGTACTCAGTGTTTTAGCTTTGAGGTGCTTGCTGTTATTGAGGGTGATGATCATGTTTTATTTCTGGAGGGATAGGGCCAGCGTTGCTTCCGGATGGACAGCCAGCGTCGGCGCAAAGACTTCAATTCGGTGGCTTCGGTATTGGAGGATGGCGCATAGCGTAGCCTTTCCATGTCCAGCAGCCAGTCGGATATGGCCGCAGCCAGGGGCGCGGATGCAGATTCCTTGGCCCAGCTCTCCTGCACGCGGCGCGACAGGCTGCGCGTGGAGTCGCTGGCACCGCTCGCTATGCCTGCGCGCTGCAGCCGCAGTCTGGCAGCGTGCATGAGCTGGCTCCAGCCGTCGCGCTGCGGACGTGTGGCGCGGGCCCAGATCAGCCACAGCAGCGCCAGAGCGCTCAAGCTGCCCGCCAGCAGGCGCAGCAGATCCGTCCAGCCTGGCGATTCGAAGCCCAGGCTCTGCAGCAAATTGAGCTGACGGCTTTGCGTGTAGTTGATCACCCACTGGTTCCAGCGGTTGTTGACGGCCTCCCAGACGGCGCGCAGCTTCTCCAGAGTGCCGGTATCGACGAAGTTGCCAACGGCGCTGGCAAAGGCACCGGGGGGCGCACTCAGGCGCTGGAACTGGCCGACCCGGCTGGGTGCGACAGCGCCCGTGGGGTCCACACGGACCCAGCCCCGGCCGGCAATCCAGACCTCGGTCCAGGCATGGGCATCGCTGTTGCGCACGGTCCAGTAATTGTCCACGCTGTTGCGGTCGCCGCCCTGGTAGCCGGTCACGATGCGCGCGGGCACTCCCATGCTGCGCATGAGCACGGCAAAGGCTGAGGCGATGTGCTCGCAAAAGCCTTGCTTGCTGTCAAACCAGAAGTCATCGGCGGTGTGGTCGCTGTCGACCACGCCGGGCTCCAGTGTGTAGGTGTAGCCGCCGGTTTTCAGGCGCTGCAGGGCGGCGGCAATCAATCTGTCCGTATCCGCATCAGCGCCTGCTTGGGCGCGCAATTCGGCCTGCAAATGTTCGCCCAAAGCCCGTGTGCGCGGGTTGCTGCCGGCCGGCAGCTGCAGATAGCGTTTGAGCTCTGGAGTGAGCTGCAGCGGTCCGTGGCTGAAGTCGAGGTGGCTTTGGGCATCGACACGCAGCACATCGGTAATCGGGCGCCAGCTCAGCCACTGAAGGCTGGAGCTCATGCGCAGCCTGCCTACCGAGGCGCCCGGCGGAATCTGAGGCTCGGTCCTGACAACGTCCAGCAGCGTCAGCCAGCGGCGCTTGCTGGGTTCGATCAGCATCTGGTAGCGAATGGGTTCACCGCTCACGCGCAGCTGAGGCATGGCCATAGCGTCAAGCACAGGGTCGGCTTGCCAGTTGCGGCCATCGAACTGGCTGAGCACGGGGCCGCGAAAGTACAGGGTGTTGGCGGGCGGCTCCTGGCCCCCGGGAGTATCGAAGCGGATGCGCAGGGCCACGCTATCGTCGAGTGCCAGTGCGGCGACTTCGCCCACGCGCATGTTCTCGGACAGGCCCGAGCGGCCGGCCATATCGTCGGCGGGCACGCCCCACAGCGGTGCCATGCGCGGAAAGAACAGAAACAGCGACACCATCACGGGCGCGCCCCACAGCGCGAGCCAGCCCGCAGTGCGCAGAGCCTGTGTCAATGGAGGCTTGCCGGCCGTCATATGGGCGTTGACCAGGGCGGTGAGCAGGCCCATCAGCCCGAGCACCATGGCCATGGCTGTGGGCAGGGACTGCGAATAGAAAAAGTTGCTGAGCAGTACAAAAAAACCCAGAAAGAACACCACCATGGCATCGCGCCGCGCGCGCAGCTCCAGTGTCTTGAGCGCCAGCAGCATGACGACCAGGGTCACGCCGGCATCGCGGCCCACAATCGTTTTGTGCGTGGCCCAGGTTGCTCCAATGGCGATGGCCAGTACGCCAGCCAGCACCCAGCGGCCGGGCAGGGGGGCGCTGGTCAGTGCCAGGCGTGCGCGCCACAGCAACAGGGCTGCGGCAAAGGCGCTGGTCCACCAAGGTGTGTGCTGAACCTGAGGCAGCATGATCCAGGCGATGACGGCGAGCAGAAACAGCGTGTCCCGTGCATCGCGCGGCAGGGCAGTCAGGCGCTGCAGCCAGTTGCCGCCGGGGGAAGAGGCGGTTGCTTTCATGGACAGGCGGCCAATGCCTCGAGGCAGCGCGTGGTGTGCTGTACACCGCTGGCCGGTGCGATTTCCTGGCCTCCGGGCAGGCGCAGGCCCCAGGTGCGGCCTTGCTGCTGAGCCATCAGCACCCAGGCGGCAAGGCGCGACAACCGCGCCTCATGGTCGGCCAGGCCGGTATGGCGCGCATCGAGCCAGAGACGGTGATGGTGGGCCACGGGCCGGTCGCGGCTGACCAGTTGGTGGCTGCCTGCGGCAAAGGACTGAGCCGCTTTCTTCCACACCACCAGCTTGAGCGGGTCGCCAGTCTGATAGCTGCGCACGCCATCGAATTCTTCACCGTTGCGAACCTGGGCGCTGCTGCGGCCGCCGGCTTCGGGGCTGGCGGCTGGCAGCGGCGGGGCATGGGTTTCAGGTGCGGGATAGACCCAGACCAGGGTTTGGGGCCGCCACAGAGCCCAGACGCGGAATGCGCCCAGCGGGTAGCGCGTGAGTATGGAGATGGCGGGCAGCTCCTGCCGGCCGCGGCGCGTGGGCATGAAGCTCAGCTGCACGGAGGTGCTGCCCTGCTCGGGGATATCGACCCAGGTCCAGGCATCAGAGTGATCGGTGTTGTGCCGGGTCTTGTGCAATGCGAGGCCTATGCCCCAGCGGCGCGAGCGGCGGGCATTGTGCAGGCTGATATGCATGGGGCAGGGCGCATGGGCAAAGCAGCCGCCCGACGCGTTGCCTTGAGTACCTGCGCCGCTGAGGCTCAACTGCAGACCGCGCAGATTGCCATGGCCCACAACCATGCTGGCGGCCGCGCTGCCTGCCAGCAGGAACGTGAGCAGGTAGCCCAGGTTGAGCTGGTAGTTGATGGCAGCAATCAACAGCACGATCAGCGTGGCCAGCATGGCCCAGCCCGCGAGCGAGGGCAGGATGTAGACATTGCCCTGGGTCAGCGTGAGTTGGTCGCTGCGCGGCAGACGTGCAAACATCCACTCGCGCACCCTGGCGCGGGGTGAGAGCCGCTGGAAGATATTGGAAGTCTCTGGCTGCTCGCCCTTTGATGCCGAGCGCTTCATGCTATGAAATTCATGACGAAATACATCGGCAGCATCAAGATAGCGGTACGGCTTGCATCATGGCGCGCACCTGCTCCACGGCACCACGGCCTGCATGGCCCACGGGAACCAGACGGTGGGCAATCACCTGAGGAAGTATGGCTTGCACATCGTCGGGCGCCACATAGTCGCGGCCTTCCATCAGTGCGATGGTCTTGGCCGCACGCAGCAGCGCGATGCCTGCGCGTGGTGACAGGCCCTGGGCAAACCACTGGCCGTTGCGTGTGGCGGCAATCAGGTCCTGCACATAGTCGAGCAGGGCGTCGCTGGCATGCACGGCCAGTGCTGCAGCTTGCAGTTGCTGCAGCTGCTGCTGGGAGATGACGGGCAGCAGCGCATCGGCAGCGGCGCGGCGGCCGTTGCCCGCGAGCAGCTTGCGCTCGGCATCGCGCGAGGGATAGCCCAGGCTGATGCGCATGAGAAATCGGTCCAGCTGGCTTTCGGGCAACGGGAAGGTGCCCAACTGCTCCAGAGGGTTCTGGGTGGCAATCACAAAGAAGGGGGCGGGCAGGCTGTGGGTCTTGCCTTCGGTCGTGACCTGGCGCTCCTCCATGGCTTCGAGCAGCGCACTCTGGGTCTTGGGGCTGGCACGGTTGATTTCGTCGGCCAGCAATACCTGGGCAAACACCGGCCCGGGGTGGAACACAAAAGCCTCTTGGCCGCGATCGTAGATGGAGACCCCCGTGAGGTCGCTGGGCATGAGATCGGCGGTGAACTGCACACGTGAGAACTGCAGGCCGAAACTGCGTGCCAGCGCATGGGCCAGGGTGGTCTTGCCTACACCGGGAACGTCTTCGATCAGCAGGTGACCGCCTGCCAGCAAACAGGCGACACCGTCTCTGACCTGATCCGGCTTGCCCTCCATCACCGTGTTAAGCTGACTCAAAAGCGCATTAATTGTGTTCTGTGCATGCATGGCAGAAACATATCCTAAATAAGCGATAGCGGAGACATGACTGTGGGCAAGACAGGTTATTTCACCCACCGGGATTGCTGGTTGCACGAGATGGGGCCGGGCCACCCTGAATGCCCGGCGCGGCTGGACGCGATAGAAGACAGGCTGCTGGTCAGCGGCGTGGGCGATGCGCTGGAGCGCTGCAATGTGCCGCTGGCATCATTGGCCGAGATCGAGCTGGCGCATGACCCCATGCATATTGCCGCCCTGCAGGGCCTGACCGACCGGCTGGAGCAGGAGCTGGCAGCTGGCGGGCCCGAGTACAAGCAGCTCGACACCGATACCTCCATCAACCGTCACACCTTCAAGGCCGCACTGCGTGCTGCAGGGGCCACACTGGCTGCTACCGATGCCGTGCTGGCCGGAGAACTGGAAAATGCCTTTTGCAGCGTGCGCCCGCCTGGTCACCATGCCACGCGCAACCAGGCCATGGGTTTTTGCTTTTTCAACAATGTGGCCGTGGGCGTCAAGTATGCGCTGGAGCGCCACCATCTCAAGCGCGTGGCCGTGATCGACTTTGATGTACATCACGGCAACGGCACGGAAGACATCCTGGCCGGTGATCCGCGCGTGCTGATGTGCGGCATCTTTCAGCATCCCTTCTACCCGTTCAGCGGCGACAAGGACCCGGCCTCCAATATGCTCAACGTGCCCGTGGCTGCTTACACAAAAGGCATGGACATTCGAGAGATCATCGAGATGATGTGGATTCCGCGCCTCGAAGCATTCAAGCCCGAGATGATCTTCATCAGCGCCGGCTTTGATGCGCATCGCGAAGACGATATGGGCCAGCTCGGCATGACTGAAAACGACTTTGCCTGGATCACCACTCGCATCAAGGACATCGCACGGCGTTTTTCCAAGAGCCGCATTGTTTCCTGTCTCGAAGGCGGTTACGTAATGGATCCGCTGGCGCGCAGCGTGGAAGCACATCTGCGCGTATTGGCCGATATCTAGTCCGAAAGCAGGGTGACAGCAATGAGCGATTCCTTGGTGCAACTGAGTCAGGACGAGCGCGGCGTGGCACGCATCACGTTGAGCGACGCGCAGCGTTTCAACGCCTTGAGCAGTGAAATGCTCATGGCCCTGCAGTCGGCGCTGGATGCCGTGGCCGAGAATGAGCAGGCGCGGGTAGTGGTGCTGGCCGCCCAAGGCAAGGCCTTTTGCGCCGGGCATAACCTCAAGGACATGGCGGCCCATACGGAGCTGGCTTACTACCAGCAGCTGTTTGCCCAGTGCAGCCGCATGATGCTCTCGATTCAGAAGCTGCCTGTTCCCGTCATTGCAAGAGTACAGGGCATCGCAACAGCGGCAGGTTGCCAGTTGGTGGCGCAGTGTGATCTGGCCGTGGCCAGCAGCGAGGCTCGCTTTGCCACCAGCGGCATTCAATACGGCTTGTTCTGCTCCACGCCCAGCGTGCCCCTGGTGCGCAACATGCCGATCAAACAGTCCATGGAAATGCTGCTGACGGGGGAGTTCATCGATGCGCAGACGGCTCTGCACTACGGTCTGCTCAATCGCGTGGTTGAGCCGGAGCGACTCGATGCTGCCGTGGAAGAGCTGGTGTCTGCCATCGTGAGCAAGCCCCGGGTGGCCATCAGAATGGGCAAGGAGCTGGTCTATCGCCAGCGTGAAATGGGCCTGGAGTCGGCTTATCAGCTGGCGGGTCAGACCATGGCTACCAATATGCTGGATGCCGACGCGCAGGAAGGCGCTCAGGCTTTTGCGCAAAAGCGCAGGCCTCGCTGGCGCTAAACCCTGGATTTGCGCTCCCCGGCCTTCGTTGTTGGGCAGGCAGAGCTGCGTGGATGGCGTCGTTCGCAGCGCGGAGTCTTGTGTTTTCGGCCCGTCCATTTGAACGACGAGGCCGCTTTTCGGCAGTGTTACCGTGAGGCCTATCTGGATGCAGGCATGGCACTGATGGACTCAATTCCTAGGTTTTACCCTGATTTGACCCATCTGAGACCCATGATTTCGCAAGGCTTGTGCATAAAATTGAACGGTCGTTCTTTTTTATGCCATTCCACCTGCGAAGGCTGCTGCACAGATCTCCGGGCAGATTGTCCGGAAAATTGTGCAGAGAGTGTTGCGGTGCCGCATAAAATGAATCCAGTTTACGTAAACGTCAATGCAGTAATCATTAAGGAGCCGCAGCAATGAAGGTATTGGTCCCTGTCAAGCGCGTGGTGGACTACAACGTCAAGGTCCGCGTGAAGTCGGACGGCACGGGTGTGGACATCGCCAACGTCAAGATGAGCATGAA